>JAIDME010000409.1 GCA_029050705.1 Acetatifactor sp. | reverse complement strand
CTACGGACATATCAACAACACGGAGCATTCGGTGCCCGGCATGATCTACGGCGCGGCTTTTTCCTGGAACGGGGAGCTGATTCCCATGGAGGAGATAAATCGGCAGATTTCAATGCTGGAGTACAAAGATAGCAGCGGGCGGCTGGTGGGGCTTTTGGATGAGCTGGCAGACTGTGTCTGCTTCTCCTGGTATGATACGGTTATGTTCTATGAGGGCGCTGCGCTGGGGCAGCAGGAAGGCGTCCCTGACATCAGGGCCATGGAGACAGGCGGACAACTTTCTTCTGAGCATGTGACGGAGACAGAGAGGAAACTCCGAGGGCTGAGGCGGGAGCTGAAACGAACAGCAGCGGGACTGGACAGCTCTCGGCGCGGGCTGATGCAGGATCTGGATATTACTGCTGACGGAATATTAATCTGGAACGCCGTGGGCAGGAGGCTAGCGGAGCGGGAGTCGGGAATCCGGGCGGAGCAGGACAGGGATTTTAAGCTGGCGGAGCGTCTGGAAAACTGGTTTATGGCGTACAAGGCCCTTTGGAGGTCGGCAAGCAGGGAAGGCGATCTGCACCGCATAGAGGAAATTGTTTTCTGGTATGCGGACTTGTTAAGAGGAAGAGAAAGAAAAAACAGGAAAGAGAGGAAAAAATAATGTTGGAGTTTAGGTATGACACACAGCTTTTGATCGAGGGGCAGGATCTGGATGAGGATGTGATCAGCGATTACATCACGGAACACTTTAAGGGAGACTGTCTGCTGGCGGTGGGAGATGAAGAATTGATAAAGATTCATTTTCACACCAACGAACCCTGGCAGGTGCTTGAATACTGTGCCTCCCTGGGGGAGATTTATGACATCGTTGTGGAGGACATGGACAGGCAGGCAAGAGGGCTGAAAGGGTAAAAAATATAAAGATTCAAGAAACCAATGGAAAGCATCTGCATATTTTATGCAGGTGTTTTCTTGTGCCTTAAAGCAAATTGCAAATATGATGCTTTTCTGTGATATACAATATGATAATGGATCCTTTTTGTCAGCGTATGGATTCGGAATACGTATTTTTTAATAATTGAC
>JAIDME010000408.1 GCA_029050705.1 Acetatifactor sp. | reverse complement strand
TTGTCGCAACAATAACTTTATCACAAAAGAGACACCCTCTGTTATTTTTTTTAATCCTACAAAAACTTTACGCTAGCCTACCGAAGTTTTGGGTTCAAGCTATAGCAAATTAGCCAACTTAGGATAGCTTCTTTGAGTTTTGAATATACTTATCCATAGCATCATATCAAGGAGAATAGCCTATATGAAAAAATCATTATTACTTTGGCAACTGGCCGGTTTTGTCTTTACCTCCGCGGCGGGAACACTGCTTCACTTCGTCTATGAGTGGAGCAGTCAGAGCATCCTTTTTGCTCCCTTTTCGGCGGTAAACGAGTCTATATGGGAACATATGAAGCTGCTGTTTTTCCCTATGCTCATTTTTGCTTTTGCAGAAAGTCACTATATAGGCAGACAGTACCCGAGCTTTTGGTATGTAAAGCTTGCAGGAATAGTGTCAGGACTCACGCTGGTTCCCGTACTGTATTATACCTATACCGGTGCCTTCGGCGTGTCGGCAGACTGGTTTAATATTGCAATCTTTTTCCTGGCTGCTGCCGCTGCTTATCTTCCGGAAACACGGTTTTTAAAACATGGAAGCCGCTTCTGCCTGTCGACGCAGACATCACTGACGCTTCTCTGCATAATAGCTTTGAGTTTTGTGGTTTTCACATTTGTTCCACCTTCTATCCCGCTTTTTCAGGATCCAGGTGTCGGAGAAACTGTTTCATATTAAAGGGCGCGGATATTTTACCGAATTGGCCGTCTGACCATTCAGGAAAATGTCCGCGCCCCGCATTAAAGCACTCCGGATTACTGTTGGTTGCTCATAAACTTGTCAAGCGGCTTGTCGATAAGACCAAACTTCACATTCTTCATGCCAAGCGCCCTGAAGCCCATCACAAGCAGTAATACTTCTTTCGCTATCGTAATGATATACCGGCACAGGCTCGTCAGGTTCGCGGGAACCGACAAATACACATCCGAGTTGAACCAGCGGACAATAATGTTCAGCACACCCACAACATCATCAATCCAACCTACCGCAATGCTCAGCAGACTAAACAGTACAACGACGCCAACCATTTTCGCTGCCTGCCGCTTTACCCATTCATTCTCCTCCGCAATCAGCACATAGCCTGCAAGCAGTACTGCCGGGGTGAAGCTGAACGCTCCCAAAAAGTACATTGCCGCACCTACCAGTGCAATGGAAATCCCTAATTTTGTTTTTAACATGTCTTTCTCCTCCTGCTTTTTGTGATAAATATGTTTTATCTTTGCAGACTCTATTATATCCCGAAAACGCTTTGTGTGCAAGCACCCACGCACAGCTTACAAATTATTTCCCGGCTGAACTGTTATTTATAATATTGTGCCTGCGCCTCAAACATTTTGGCATAGATTCCGCCGGGGATGCCTGCCAGCTCGTCGTGACTTCCATATTCAGCGATCTTTCCGTCGGCGTTCCTAGAGATGTTGTCTGCTGCATACAAGAACACATCGACCATTTCCGACCTCATAATTATTTCCCAGCTCTATCACTTCACTTTCGTTCCGACTCTGTTGTTCCCTGTCCTACGCTTAAACCTAACGTTACCGCTTCGGTTTCAAGAACTCGATACGGGCGGTTGGCTAGACCTTACCCGACAGGATTCTCCTGCTGTATATAATCAGCTTACAAAAGCAAGTAGAGTTTCCTCTGCCCGCTAGAGGAAATCAGCCATGCTGATTTCTCAGCTCGCACCTTGTAATAATTACAGCGGAAAATGGTTCAGAAGTCAGCATTTATCGTTATATCTCCGTTCCTCGACAGGCTTTTTTGTTGATATAAAGGACATATATGGTGCCGCTTATGAAAAGCTTGTACTGTTTCCATGCGGATTAACGTAAGTTATGTGTTTTGAATATAATAAGCAAAAGACACTTTTTGAGTGATGAATATAACTTTGGTACAAAAAATTATCATATCTTTTGCTTGCGGTAAAAAAGATTTGCCTTTATAAGTAAACCATGATAAAATAGGGCTGATTATATATGTTTTTACATTAAGGAGGGTAATTATGAACGGCAAAGAGAAAGGGGTAATGGATTTGATCAGGGAGGACAGTGTTCTAAATACTAAATATACATATGACGAATTCTATAACCAAAATGCAGCGGCACCGGTAAACGAAGATGCTTTGTTGGAGGAAGCATTCCAAACATATCTGGAAACTTGTGGAAAAAAGACTGTGTAGAGGTAAAACGATGTGAATAAACAACAATTTGACAAAATTTTTGAGGCAGGTATTGCAGATCAAATAAAAGAGCTTTCCGATAATAATTCCTTGATTACGGTCAACGATTTAGAACAGTGCAAAAGGAAAATATTAAATGACTATGATGACCTAAGGATTCAAATGAAAAACACGGTTTTTAAAAACGTATATCCGCAGGTAATGGATAGACATAGGATTGCTGCATGTATGTGTGGAGCGATGTTGAGAAACGAAGTGTTTGATATCAGTAAAATGGTTGAACATATGAAAAAGACAGGAAACAGTTTCGAAGCAGGTTTTCAATATGCAAATGAGGTGATTTCCTTATATTCCGGCTGTAAGGTACTGTCTTTTTTTATGATGAATGATTTCAAAGACAATTGTGATTTACGGGAAAAAATAAGAGATAACTTTCCTATTTTCCCGGATACAAGGCAGGTAAAAACGGAATTTATGAATGTGCTTTGCTTCAATTTGCATCAGATAAAGGATGCAAGGCAAATTGGGCTAAAACACTACGATCCATACGCATATGCAGTAATTTATTTTTGGTTAGAAGAACACTTTTATCACACTCTAGGGATAAAGTCTCATAAGCGACAAAAGAAAGAGGATAATCAAACTTTTTGAAGGTTTGTTGTGAGAATTTGGTATAAAAAGAGCTCTATAAAAAATAGCATAGCCCCAAAGACACCTAAACCAAGGTGTCTTTTTTGCTGTGTTACTCTTCTCTCTTTAGCAAAACATGATAGCTTGATGAACTGGAACAGGATTATGTCATCCGCCTCACCGCAAAACGCAGACTTTTTTCCACGGGAACCGGATCCCGCCAACACAGATAAGGGAGCAACGTAAGGTCAAGATAAAGATGCCTCTCTATTATAAGGGCAGAGATCATGATGCCTATCTCTCCCATATAAGAGTGAAGATAACTGCCGCCAAAAAGAACATTTTCCTTGTACTCGTTTACGGTATTACAAAACATCCCATGATGCTGGCAACCAATAAAGAGATCAGCTCCAAAGAGGAATGTTCATGAAGCCGGAGAAGAACGCCCTTAAATTTAAATGCATTGTACGAAAACTCAAGCACCCACGCACAGCTTACAAATTATTTCCCGGCTGAACTGTTATTTATAATATTGTGCCTGCGCCTCAAACATTTTGGCATAGATTCCGCCGGGGATGCCTGCCAGCTCGTCGTGACTTCCATATTCGGCGATCTTTCCGTCGGCAAATACCGCTATCCGGTCGCAGAAACGGCAGCTTGACAGTCTGTGGGAGATGTAAAAAGCGGTTTTGTCGCCCACCAGCGTGTGGAACTGTCTGTATATTTCGTATTCTGCGACGGGATCCAGCGCCGCTGTCGGCTCATCCAGGATGATGACCGGCGTGTTTTTATAGAGCGCCCTGGCTATGGCAAGCTTCTGCTGCTCGCCGCCTGAGGGCTCTATTCCGTCCTCCTCAAAAATCTTAAATATCCTGGTATCAAGCCCCTTTTCCAGCTTCCCAGCCATTCCGTCCAGCTCCACCAGCTTTATCAGCTCATCCACCCGGGACTGATCGGTGTCTTCAAAGGCAATGTTTTCTCTGATGGTAAATCCAAAGAGCTTAAAGTCCTGAAATACCGGCGCAAACTGTGCCATATATTCTTTGTAGTCATACTCCTTGATGTTACGCCCATCCAACAGGATCTCGCCATCAGTCGGGTCGTAAAGCCTGCACAAAAGCTTGATAAATGTGGTTTTTCCTGCTCCGTTCAGCCCTACGATGGACAAATGCTCCCCCGGCTCAATGGTGATGTTTATACCATCCAGTACCCGCGTGTCCGTACCCGGATAGGCAAACGTCACATTTCTGAACTCTATACGGTGTTCTCCTTTTTCCACATGGGCGGTTCCCTTGGGAATCGCTTCCGGATAATTCATGAAAAGCACATACTCATACGCATAGTTGCAGCGTTTCATCAGCTCCTGTATATTCCATACCAGCCCTCCCAGCGTGGCATTCAGCGCCATGGCCGTCGAGATCATCTGAGTAAAGGTTCCGATAGACAAAACCTTTCGTATGACAAGGATTCCCACATAGCCATAAGTGGTCAGCGCGCCGAGCATCTCCGTTCCCGCCAGAAACAGATTATACGGATAGGACCTGTCCGCCTGCCACTTCCAGCCGGCGATGCTTTCCGCCGTATAATCTTTCCATTTGTTTACCAGCATCCGACGGGCATCATACAGTCGGATATCCTTCCCGAAACGGAAATCCACGATTTCCCATCCGAAATAGCCAAACAGTCGGTTTACTTTGGAAAGACGGCCGTAGGATTCCAATTCCACCTTGTTAAGCCTGGATGTGACAACTCCGCTGAGCGCGACATAGATCAGTATAACAATCAGCAGAAACGGCGCATGCATTGTGATAATGGTGACAAAACCCGCAACTTTAAAGATATTCCCCAGAAACATAAATATCTGCTCTGCGATTCCGTAAGCCCCTCCCGAATACCATGTCATGCCCGTCCGGGCTTTTTCGAGCTGGTCAAGAGCCGCCTTATCCTCTGTCAGCTGAAAGTCCAGCCCCATGGAATGCCGGCTTATCTGCATGGTAAAATAATTGTCCAGCCGCTCCTGATACTTCTGAAGCATCATGCTAAAACGCTCGCTCAGCAGCGTCAGAATATATTCGCCCACAATCAGGATTGCAGCATAGGCCGCCAGCGTCCTGATATTGCGCGGCCCACACAGTTCGTCCACCAGAAGCGGTGTGATCAGGATTCCCACAAAGGGCTGCGCCGCCTGTACCAGCGTCTTCAGCGTTTCCAGCACAAAAAACCGGGGATAACGTCTTCCGGCCGTGGAAAACATCACTCTGATGACCGGAAGCAGCTTGTGAATGGTCTTTATATTCTTCTCGTCCATTATGCCTCCGCCTCCTTCTGCTCTTCCTGATAATACTGCGCCTGCATCTCAAACATACGGGCATATTCCCCGCCCTTTTCCATGAGTTCGTCATGACTTCCATACTCGATCATTCTTCCATCCGCAAACATTGCCACTCTGTCACAGAATCGGGTGGACGCAAGCCGGTGGGAAATATAGACCGCGGATTTATCTCCGATCATATGGTTAAACCGCTCATACAGCTGCTGCTCCGCCAATGCGTCAAGCGCGGATGTGGGCTCATCCAGCACTACCATCGGCGCGGCTTTATACAATGCCCGGGCCAGAGCCAGCTTCTGCTTATCGCCGCCGGACAGATCGATTCCATCGTCGTCCACAATCTTCAGCAGTTCGGAATCGATTCCTTTGGGCAGGGCTTTTATTTTATCTTCCAGTCCCGCCTCAACCGCAGCCGCCTGCGCCCGGTCACGGTCCGTATCCTCGGCGACCTTCATGGAAATATGCTCCGCTATGGGAAATGCCAGCACTTCTATATTCTGGAATACAGGAGAAAAAAGCTTATAGTATTCCTCTCTCTTAAATTTCCGGATATCCACTCCGTTTAATGTGATAACCCCTTCCGTTGGATCATAAAGGCGAAGCAGAAGCTTGATCATTGTGGTCTTCCCTGCGCCGTTTAAGCCTACCACAGCCAGCTTCTCCCCCGGATGCAAAACCATGTTCAGATGATCCACCGCATTCTTCTCCTGCTTGAGATAGCGATAGCAGACATCATGAAATTCTATGGTGTAATCCTGCGCCTTTGGAATCGGAATGGTATCTTCCTCCTCTGCCAGGTCAAGCTCCATAAAGGATCGAAAATCATCCACTTCCAGAGAAGCCCTCTCATAATCGCCAAATCTGTGCAGAAACTGCAGCAGGCTCTCGGAGAAGGAAAACGCCAGCGCAAGGTACATGGTAAAACTACCGATGGACATCCCTTTTTTCAGGACAGCATAAAACAAGGCCGCATAAATTAACCCTTTAATCACCAGATACAGAAACTGGGACACCACCGCATGCCGGAACCACAACTCTTTGCTGTAATCAATGCGGTCTTCTCTTTTTGCAAACACCTGGCGCTGCTTTCCGATCAGGAAGTCACTCAGGTTGAACAGGCGGATATCCTTGGCAAAATCAAAGTCCTGCGTAATGCGGGCCATATAATTTGCCTGTCTCCACATAGGAGCCAGTTTATCCCATACCTCCCGCTTGTCCTCCTTAATAATTTTCCGGTAATACAGATACTGGAGGATCCCCAGGGCAATAAGGCAGATGATCAGGCCCCAGTTCAGAACCATAACAGCCGTAAAGGTCACGATCACGGTAACAAGGTTTCTTCCCAGTGTCACCATCAGGTTCATCATGCCCTCCACGCCGTTATTGTTTCCTCCCGTAGCCTGGGTTGCGCGCTCATGGACATCCAGCACGTCAGGAGTCTCCAGCATCTGGTAATTCAGCCCCAGCGCCCTGTCCACCCGCTCGTTGATCATCTGCATTCTTGTATAAATAAATCGATACCAAGTCTTATTCTGGGAAAAACTATTGCCGAATATCAATATGCCTGCGATTCCCCCGGCAATCAACATGATCTTCAGAAGCGCATCCATATTGTCTGCAATGTCCGCGTCAGCCTGTACCAGGTCGATCACATATTTTCCCACAATTCCCCAATAATAGGGCAATATCGAACCGCATATGATCCCCATAAGGGCAATCGGGATTGCGGAAGGACAATATTGCTTCACCTTTCTTAATATATAAATCGTGTTGTTCCAGACCCCGAACTGCCGATGCAATGGATTTTCGGTGCTTTCCTTATATTCTGCCATATCTTTTGATACACCTTTCTGCAATACTGCTCCGATAAAGATTGTCAACTTTTATATTTTAACAGCATCCCCAATGAAACGCAATCCCCAACTGTTTATTGGTGGCATTGATTGTATCAGCTAAATCTTTGCGCTACGCCGGGCGCACTGGCAAGCAGGACAGGGATATCTCCCTGTCCTGCTTATGCTTTAAATCAGTTTATAAAACATGCCTTCCCTTCTTCCACAAGAATCACTCTGTCAAACCTGTCCATCTCATTCATATTGTGGGTAATATCCATTACAAGCAGATGGTATTTCTTTTGGTAACTTTTCACAAGACGGTACATTTTATTCCGGTTTTCTGCATCCAACGCACTAAAGCCCTCATCAATTACGAGAATATCTTCCTCTCCCACATGATACAGGGCTCTGGCTATCACCATTCTCTGAAGCAGCCCTGCGGAAAGTTCATCAACCCTTTTTCCTTCTATGTTATCAATAGTTTCCGACTTCAGCTCCGTTTCCTGCAAAATGTTCTCCAGTCTCGCGTTGTCAGCCTCGCCCTCCACAACGATATTACGGATAATGTCATCAAACAAAATGACCGGATTATCCTCTATGTAAACTACTTTGTTCTTTTTTTGCGGGTTTTTCCTAAATGCCACCGTTCCGGATACCGGTTGATACAAGTTCATCAGCAGCTTGCATAAGGTGGATTTTCCACTGCCGTTTCCACCGATAATCCCATAATATTTCCCGTTTTCAAGAGGCAGTGTACAATCCTTCAGCAACAGTTTCCCATTAGGGTAACTAAAAGTGATATCATTAAAAGCCACTCCGTCAAATCCCCTCACGGGCATATCAGGCACTCTTTCTTCCAATATCATTTCTTCTAACCTGTCCACCGATACTTTGGCACTTTTAAAGCGCATAAGTACATTACTATAGGCAACGAAAGGAACTGTTATTTTGTTCAACAGTTGAAGAAACAAAGTCAGTGTCCCTACCGTGAACCCGCTTCCGGTAACCAGAAAAACAGCCGCTGAATAAACAATAGTAAATGGCAGTCCCATGAAAAAATCTGTGACACCGGAAAAAATACCGTTATATTTTGCCCTGCGCAGATCCAGTTCCAGCTGTCCCTGAATCTGGTTCCGAAATTCCTTCAACATGGGCTGTTGGTAATTATGCACTTTGATTACCTCATTTCCCTTTACGATTCTGGCAATCAAATTCATTATATTATCTTCATGTATCATGTATCGGCTTCTGATTTTCTGTATCCGGTTCCCGATAAATTTCCCACTGAGCATAACGGCTGGAAAAGAAATCAACACCACAGTAGCAAGTATCCGGTTGCAGTAGTACAAGTATATGAGAGAAATAACCATTTCAAAGGGTATCGTTATCAATTCCAGGCCGGAACGCACCAGTTCCATGACTGCGCCTATATTCTGGGAATAATCCGTCAGAATTCTTCCTTCTCCCATGTATTTTAATTTCCCTGCCGGACACTGAATAACGGACGCTATATACGCAGAACGCATATCATACGACAGCCTGCTGACAAGGCTGTCTATGGAAATATTTTTCAGAAGCAGGCCGACAGCTCCCCATGCTGTCACTAACAGACCTAATGACAACACGTTTCCGAATGTTGCCGACCCGCTTTCAATTCCGTCAAAAACATATTTGGAGTAGCCTGCCATTCCAAGCGCAAAAGTACTGCGAATAATTGTACTGACTGCAATGATAAACACACTTACTCCATGTTTTTTTAATCTGCATAATATATATGACATATTTCCCCCTAACCCGGATAAACTGTAACCAAAACTTTGCCGTTTTTTTACAACTCTCCCCTGATGCATCAGGTCTTAATATTCTCCCCCTCCACATAGAACACTCCATCCACGAAAGGTCTGTCAGGGTCCGGCTTTGTCAGCTTTCCCCGCTGTTTCAGTTCCTCCGCCACATAACTGATAATTTCAGCCGAAAAGCTGGCCACCCACTGATTGATCTGACTGTGCAGATGTCTGGGTACAAATTTTTCAAATGTCTTTCTGATTGCAAGAATGCTGTCACACAGCAGATCATCCAGTCTCCCGTCCTCCATAGCAAACAGTCCGCAGGCTTCTCGAAATTGTTTTTGAGTAAAACATGCAAAATTCAACTGATAGCCATTCTCGCTTTTCCGGATCAGATTGGCTTCCAGCAGCCTCAGAATATCATCCTCGGTCAGTATATTCCCAGGGATAATGCCCCTCGGACTGTGCGGCAGGATATTATGTCTGAACATCCATTCCAGTCCGCCATTATGATATATTCTCTGGTCAAAATACTTTTTAATCCAATAATAATAGATACCCACATTGGCGCCGTCATGAAGGCTATAACATCCTGTAGCATGATCCGTAACCTGCTCTTTTTCATCAAGGGTTTCCTGTATATGGAACCAGCCGTATCCTCCGTCCTTACGGGGCGGGAAGTCTCCATCCGGAAGATTCAGCCTGCCGTTTTTCAGTTCCTGAATTCTCTTTCTCAGGAAATAAGGGATAAAAATATAACCCAGTCTTTCCATTCCTGTGTCGCACCTGTAAAAACCGATCTGTTCCAATTCCTCATCTCTGCCCCATAGGATCTGCTCAAAATAATCAGCCACCTCTTTGATCATCGGCGTCAGGATGTCTTCCATACCGGCACGATCCGCCAACTGAAGAATAATAAAATTCGTCACATATTTATTTCCCGTTTTCCGCAGTGCTTCCCCATATTCAAGCCGTGGGAGTTCGTCTTCGATATACATGGCCGGAATTCCGGTACAGGCGCTAATCTCCTCCACCGTCAGGGGCTTTTCATAGGCAGCCCGGCAGATTGCCCGGGCTATCTGGGTATGAAGATACCTGTCTGAGTCCATATTTCCGTTGCATCCTGTAGTGTTCCAGTTGATCCTCTGATATACCTTTTCCATCTGTTCTTCTCCTATCCATTTTCTGATTTTTTCCCGGCCTGCGTTCAGACGCCATTTCACCGTGGTTTCCGGAAGACCATACTTCCGCGAAAGCTGCCTTACAGACATTTCACTCATATAATAATCTACAAAAATATTTCTGTACTCAAAAGAAAGCCTGTGCAGACATTTGAATACCGGCTCAAATTCCTCCTCCACCGAGCGCTCGTCAATCTGACAGTAATCATTCTCAACCTCGCATAATTCTCTATCGGATATCAGGGCAGAATTTCTCTTTCCGACAGCAATGAAGCGCGCGTACCGGTTATGGGCAATACGCCATACCCAGCCGTCCAGAGACTCGATTTCATATTTCTTCAATCCTTCCAGTACATGACACAGAATTTCCGACGCCAGATCTTCCGCATCGCACCTGTTGTTTAGCCGACGATAGCAGAAGCGAAATATGGGGTCAATATAGGGGATGATATTTTTTCCGTCCATATGGTTCCTTTCTATAAATGTCTTTGGGTTTATACTATTATAGTGCTCCAAAAAGGAAAATGGATAGGTAAATCGAGTAGGAGGAATTTCTCTTGACTGAGAAATTCCGACCTCTCACACCACCGTGCGTACCGTCCGGTACACGGCGGTTCAATCAACTTAACAAGTGACACACCTCTCGGTGTAGTAGTCTAACATGGAGATTAGCCCGAATTCAGCTAATCTCTTATTGCTTATGGCCTGACATACATCTGAAGCCCTACATACTCTCGCATACCCTTTTGCATATGAGGTACGCCTTGCCGCCCAAGCTGGCACACCAAGTTTTGTGAGGTTCTTTGCTCTGTTCTTCGGGGTCTTCCAATGCTTCCAGATGCATATCCGCAGGCGGTATCTGATACTCTTATCAAGCTGCCCGCATAATCCTTTCATGCTCCCGATTTTGAAGTAGTTTATCCAGCCCCGGATAAGTTGGTTGAGTTTCAGCACTTTATAATCATTGCTTACTCCCCAGCCTCTACATGTCAGTTTCTTCATCTGCGCCTTGAACTTTTCTACCGCTCTCTGGTGTGGTCTGGCTTTGTATGCTTTGCCAAATGAGTCAAAATAAAATCCAAATCCGAGATACTTAATTCCCTTGGGCTTATCAACCCTGCTCTTTTCGGCATTTACTTTTAATCCTAGCTTTTCCTCGATAAATCGGGTTACACTCTTCATTACCCGTTCTGCCGCCTGTCTGCTTCCTACCATTATGATTAGGTCATCTGCATAGCGCACAAAATCCAGCCCTCTTGCTTCCAGTTCTTTATCCAGCTCGTTCAGCATGATGTTCGCCAACAGCGGTGATATGTTCCCTCCCTGTGGAGTGCCGATTACGGTATCTTCGTACTCATCATCAATCTTTACTCCGCTGACAAGGAATTTTCTCACCACCGATATGACATCTCCGTCCTTTATTGTCCGTCCGAAGATTGTCATCAGCTTGTCATGATCTACTGTGTCAAAGAACTTTGCAAGGTCGATGTCCACAATCCAGTCATGTCCGTCATTCATCATTTCCAATGCTTTCAAGACCGCCTGTTGTGCGCACCTGTTAGGTCTGAATCCGTAACTGTGGTCGTGAAACTGCTCCTCGAATATCGGAGTGAGTACCTGCGCTACCGCCTGTTGCACATAACGGTCTGTTACTGTCGGCACTCCCAGGTTCCTTACTCCACCGTCGGGCTTTGGTATCTCCACCCTGCGGACTGGCTGCGGCTTGTATTTCCTCGTTCGCAGCTGCTCCTTGATCTTTTCGCCGGTTTCCGAAAGGTATGCGCCAAGTTCTTCTACGCTCATCCCGTCCACGCCTGCCGCACCTTTGTTCCTTACGACTTGCAGATATGCCGCATTAAGATTATCTTTGCTTAGTATCTGCTCCATGAGACTACTTGTGTCCATGCGTTGTTTCCTTTCTGCCCCTTTTGCCTTTGCCGTCCTTGAAGTCATCGACAGACGTTATGCTCCGCCTACGAAGTGGAACGTACTTCAACTGATTGATTGTTCTGCCCTTCGCTCCATTCCCATTACAGGAACTTCCCCGCTACTATGGCATCTGCTGACTTCTCACAGTTCGTTGTTACTACGGCTAATGAAACCGCCTGTGAGACCTCCCCAGTTAAGGTGCGAACTCTTTCCCTCCATGTACCTGCCGCATTTACTCGTACTTCCAGCAACTTTTGGACTTCAGTGCCTTTTGCCACCTTATCCGCATTTCCGAGCCTTATATGCGGTTCCTGTCCGTCAGGCCAGAGGTTTGCCTACAGCTTCCTTCAGATTCCGTCTCACGGCGAACACCCTTGCTGTTCAGCTATGTGCTTCGTCGTTGCCTACGCGCACTCGGGACTTTCACCCGTTAGAGTTCGCCCATGCTGGGCGAACAAAATGACCCTCGTAAGGATGAATCCTCACAAGGGTCTAAGCTTTATTATGGCAAATGTTCCCATTAACTACTTTGCAAACTGAAAGTTGCTGCTATGTGGTGTATGCCTTCAATTCCTCCAAAAACTCCCGATAGTCATTATCAGACCAATAGAATGTCAGTAATTCTCTGAAAAACATACCAATCCCTGTTATGACAGTACACAAATCTATTGCAGCAAATGTCCATCCATGAGGTTAAGTAAACCTTCAACAATCCCTTTGTAATGTGTAGAGAATCTGATATCCCACTCTAAACAATTATGCAGATCAATATCAAAACGGATAAATCTGTCAACTACATGAGCAGATATTTTCTTTCTGTAAGCATCATTAAATTCGTATCTGCAGATTTTTATATTTCCCAGCGATTCCTCCTCGATTAACCTTTCATACAAATCAGCAACTGTAATTTCGTTCAGCACTGCCACCTCTGTATCACAGACCAATTCCGCACTCCATGATGTTAAGCCTCGCTGAAAACCTTCATCATCAACCACATATACCGAACAGCGTTTCCCCTGGTATATATTTTTAAATGCATCCGGATAACACTCATATACCGTAGTGAGACCATTTTCGTCTGTCGAAATGCAGAAATCAAAATCATCATGATTTACACCAAATAAAAGTCCTGTAACAAAATCTTCTACCGCATATACATATGCCTTTTTATGAGATGACACATGAGGATACAACGTTTTCAAACCTGCATGTGGAGATACATGATAAAGCATAGGCATAACCCTCCCACTTTCTTTTTTCACTCGAACTCAAATTTAACATCCCTGCTTATACTCCCTTTTCAGAAAACCCTGCGTTACGAATCCTTATAAGAGCAAAATAAGAGAAAGTAAAATCTGTTACCAATTATAACACAGAATAAATTGGGCAGGAAGAATTATATGAAATACTTTCCTAAATTTCTCCGAAAATACAATCAACAAAGGAAGGACTGATAAGCAGGGCTGAAAATGGATTGGATTAAAGAAAATACAGAGGCGATTTTGCTCCTATATTTTCTTCAGCTTTATTCAAATTTTCTGTCATAAAGCAATGCTGCAATCAGTACCACAAAACAAGAACCTGCATTATGCACCAAAGCGCCCGTTGTCGGATTCAATACGCCTAATACGGAACAGGTCACTGCTATAAAATTGATACACATAGAAAGAGTAATGCTTAATTTGATTGTTGCTACGGTAACATTTGACAGTTCTTTAAGGTAAGGAATTTTGGAAATATCATCGCTCATAAGAGCAATATCTGCAGCTTCTACTGCAATATCACTTCCCATACTCCCCATTGCTACACCGACATCGGCAATTTTAAGTGCAGGTGCGTCATTTACACCATCTCCGATCATACATACGCTGTTACCCTGTCCCTGAATTTCAGAAATACTCTGTACTTTTTCTTCCGGTAATAAATCCGCCTTTACTTTTGTAATTCCTGCCTGCGTTGCAAAATATGCGGCAGTCTTTTGGTTATCACCTGTCAGCAATACGGTGTCTGTGTTCATCTCTGACAATTTTGCAGCCATTGTTGCTGCTTCCGGTCTTAATACATCAGATAATGCAAGTATACCTAAACAGGAACTGTCATCAGCAACGATAATGGAGGCTTTTCCCTGAACACGCAATTTTTCCAATTCATTTTCCACATTTTTCGGAATTGTTATACCGCTTTGTAAAATGTATTTTTCATTTCCGAGATATAATTTTCTGCCGGATACTTCTGCACAGATACCTTTCCCACTTTGCATCTGAAAAGAATCAGCAGTCTTCAGCATTATACCTCTTTCCCTGGCATGAGCGGCAATCGCCTTTCCTAATGGGTGTTCGCTTTTGGCTTCGGCAGAAGCTGTCAGGGAAAGCAGTTCACTTTCACTTATATTATTATCAAACGATATAATGTCGCTTACTTCTAATCTCCCATAGGTCAGTGTGCCTGTTTTATCAAAAGCTATGGTATTCACCTTTCCCATTTTTTCAAGTGCTTCGCCGGATTTAATAATCACGCCATGTTTCGTAGCCTGCCCTATTGCCGCCATGATAGCGGTTGGTGTGGCAAGCACCAATGCACATGGGCAGAATACAACCAAAACGGTTACTGCCCTTACAATATCCTGTGTTGCAAGTCCTGCAATAATGGCAATCATCATGGCAACAGGTACAAGCCAGCTTGCACATTTATCAGCGATTCTCTGCATGGGTGCCTGCCTGTTCTCCGCATCCTGAACCATCCGTATCAGCTTTTGAAGGGAACTGTCCTCGCCTACTTTGGTTGCCCTCATATCAATAGAACCAAAACGGTTGATTGTTCCGCAAAAAACATCATCTCCGATACCTTTATCAACCGGAAGCGATTCTCCTGTCATAATGGACTGGTCAATGGAAGTTTCCCCTTGAATAATGATACCATCTACAGGAATTGTTTCTCCCGGCAACACCCGAAGTATATCATTTTCATGGATTTGCTCTGCCGGAATCATTTCTTCCAATCCATTTATGGATTTTCCATTTATGGATTTGTCATCTGTGATTCGTCGTCCCTGTGTGGGTGCAAGGCTAATCAGCTTTTTCAGTCCCTTTTTAGCCCTGTTCGTTGTCATATCCTCTAAAATAGCGCCGATTTCCATAATGAAAGCAACTTCTCCGGCAGCGAATAAATCTCCGATTGCAATCGCTGCAATCATTGCAATGCTAATCAGCAGGGCAGA
>JAIDME010000407.1 GCA_029050705.1 Acetatifactor sp. | reverse complement strand
ATACCAAAAAATAAAAAACGCAAATTTCACATAAAAGTGTTGCTTTTTGAATTCGCAGTTGCTATACTACTGTCACAAGGGAACACATTGGCATTATTAAAATCAACGTTTCCAAAATTTTTTAAGGAGGATTTATTTATGAAGAAAAGACTCATTGCCCTGCTTCTGGCGGGCACAATGGCCCTTTCTCTGGCTGCCTGCGGCTCAGGTGATAATACGGGCAGCAGCGCACCGTCCGGTTCTGCCGGCGACACGCAGCAGTCACAGCAGGGCGGCTCCACACCGGAAGGAACTACTCCGGAAGGAGCATCACCGGAAGTAACTGCCCCCCCCGTTGAAATGACGGGTTTTGGCGAAGCACCCATGCTTGCCGATCAGGTATCGGCAGGAACGCTCCCTAAAGTCGAAGACAGGCTTCCTGTGGAAGACGATGTTTTTGTAGATCAGTTTGACGCAGCAGGAAAAGCCCTGGAGATCGGAACCTACGGCGGTGTTATCAATCTTGCCGGCGCAGGCGGCAGCTGGGGTCTGTCCAGACCTGTGCTGGAGGGCATCATCCGTTATAATGTGGACGGCACCTATTATCCGAATGTTATCAAGAGTTATGAACACAATGACGACTACACCGTGTGGACTTTCCATCTCAGAGAAGGCATGAAATGGTCCGACGGTGATGATTTCAATGCGGATGACATTACCTTCTGGTACTATATGTGCCATCTCACCAACTATGATACCAAGAAAAGCTGGGCAGCTTTAAAGGAGACGGTAAACGATGAAGACGCATGGGCAGCCCTGGAAAAGGTTGACGATTACACCGTGACCTGGACCTTTGTGAATCCCAAGTTCCCCGCCGACTTTATTGAGAACGGAGATTTCAAGTGGTGCTGGGCTCCCTCCCACTACCTTCTCGACATGATCCCGGATTCCATCTATGTTGAGAACCCTTACTGGGAAAAGACAGGACTTGACGATGAGACAGTTCTGAAGAACGCACAGGCAAAAGGCATTGACGCAGCCACTGTCAACGACCTTGGCAAGGCAGTCGCTTACTACTGGTGGAACGAGGACGGTATTCCCTGCCTGAACTCCTATACACTGTCCACAAAAGAAGGCAACAATTCCAGAGACGCGCAGCTCTGCATCCTGGAGCGCAACCCTTACTTCTGGAAGGTTGATGCTCAGGGACAGCAGCTTCCTTACTGCGATGAGATCCACTTCAACGCTACGTCTGAAGACGGTCAGGATCAGCTGATGTTCCGTTCCGGCGAGCTTGATGTCCTTGAAGTGGGAATGCAGGATATCGCTTCCCTTCTCTCCGACCTCGGCGATAAGGCACAGCTTCGTTCCCTCGCCAGCACAAACTGGGGGTCCTACCTGATCACCTTTAACTACACCTGCAAGGAAGAGAACTACGCAAACCTGTTTGCTAACAGCGATTTCCGTCAGGCAATCTCCATCTGCGTGGACCGCGAGCAGGTTTCCGGCCTCCTTACGGAAGGCTTCCTGGAGCCCGGCCAGTGTGCTCCGGCGGAGGGCAACTTCGGCTATGATGCGGAATGGGAGAAAAAGTGGACGGAATATGATGTGGACAAAGCCAAGAGCCTCCTGGAGGGATGCGGCCTTGTAATGGGCAGCGACGGCTTCTATGACTTTGCCGACGGCACAGATTTTGTTCTCACGATCTATACCTACACAGATTCCGGCGCAGATCAGGCGTATCCGGTTCTGGAACAGTATTACAATAAGGCAGGTATCAAGTGCGCTACAAAGGATATTGAAGTATCCGCATTCGACCAGGAGATTGATAACAACGATTGGTATGCGGTACTGGGACCTCACACTGCCATCGGTGGTCTTTCCCTGAAATCCAGAGTACAGCCCTTCGTTCCCATCGCACAGTCAGCCGAGTGGTACGGCGAGTACGGCACCTACTATGGGACGAACGGCGCTCAGGGCGTAGCTCCCGAGGGCGATATGGCAAAGCTGGTGGAAATCTACGAAAAGTGGAACTCCACTCCCGATCCCGCCGAAAGAGACCAGTACAACCTGGACATTTACAATATCCACAAGGAAAATCTCTGGACCATCGCATACCTGAAGGCGGCGGGCAGCTACAGCCTGATCAACTCCAAGATCAAGAACTATCCGGAGCTTCTGGTATCGGATGACCTGTTTCAGTACCAGAACATTGTCCACTACTGGACCCTGTTCAAGGCGGAATAAATTGCCATAAATGGCAATTAAAAGAATGCTTTGCATTCTTCCATGAATATAATGTAGCAAGACTGACCTCCGGAGGCGGGGAACCCGGTTCCCCGCCTCCGGTTTCTATTTAAGAAAGGGAGTTTCTAATGGAAGAAAAAAACGTCCCGAAGAAAACCCCGATGAAGGCGGTTGGCGATTTCTTCAAAAAAGACCTCGTTCAATACATAGTGAAACGTCTTCTGATGTTCATTCCCACATTGCTCTTAATCTCGGTTTTGGTTTTCTTCGTTATCCAGCTGCCTCCCGGTGATTATGTGTCCGCTCATATTGCGGCGCTTGCATCGGAAGGAGAATTTGTGGATGCGGATTACGCTGCATCCCTTCGTGCAGATTACGGGCTCGACCTGCCCGTGTATCAGCAGTACTTCAAATGGATCAAAGACATTATCTGGACTCCGACGGATTCCACTTATTACAGACTATATGGCTCACATCACAACTGGAAGTATTCGTTTGCCTACGGGCGGGATGTCTGGGATGTGGTCAATGATCGGCTCGGTCTTACGATTCTGGTCACGGCGATCATTATGATCTTCCAGTATGCAGTATCCCTGCCCATCGCTGTCTATGCCTCCACCCACCAGTATTCCGTGGGGGATTACATCTCTTCCATTATAGGATTTCTGGGGGCGGCAATACCGAACTTTATCCTTGCGATCGTGCTGATGTATCTGTCCTATAAATGGACAGGAAACGCAAATGTTGGCCTGTTCTCACAGGAGATGCTGCAAAACGGCGTTCATTTATATAATTTCGGAGAATTCTTAAAGAGAATGATCATCCCTATCCTGGTCATCGGCACCAGCGGCACCTGCGGTATCATCCGCTCCGTGCGTGCTCAGATGCTGGATGAGGTTGCCAGACAGTATACCCTGACGGCAAGGGCAAAGGGTGTGCCGGAACGGACCATTGTCATGAAATACTGTTTCCGTGCGGCCATCAACCCCACCGTCTCCGGACTGGGCGGCGTTCTCTCCAGCCTGTTTTCCGGCTCCACGGTAACTGCCATGGTGCTGAACATGCAGATTCAGGGACCGGTGCTCTTTAAAGCCCTTCAGGCTCAGGATATGTACCTGGCAGGTGCAATCGTAATGGTTCAGGCAGTTCTGGTAGTCATCGGTGTACTGTTCTCCGATATCGCGCTGGCATTCCTTGATCCGAGAATCCGTTATTCAGGAGGTGGCAGATAATGTGGAAAAAGAAACAGAATCAGAAAACTAACGAAGATTATTATCTTGCCTCCCAGTGGACACTGATGGGCAGAAAGCTTAAAAAGCACAAGCTGGCAAAACTCTCCATGCTCATTCTCCTGATCTTATATCTGGGAGCTCTGTTCGCGGATTTTCTGGCGCCCTATTCGCTGGACGAATTTGACGCCCTGTACAAGGACAGCGCACCCTCCAAAATTCACTGGACTCATGAGGGAGAATTTATAGGCCCCTTTGTTTACAAGTTGGAAAAGACCATTGACAGAACGGATTTTTCCGTGAAGATCACGGAGGACACCTCTGAGTATTACAAAATTAAGTTTTTCGTCCACGGCTCGGAATACAAAATTCTGGGACTGATTCCCTGTGACATCCATCTCTTCGGCGTAAGCCAGGGAAGCAGCGGCGGAACCGGTGCAAAGGTTATGCTCTTCGGCACCGACTCCCTGGGACGGGATATTTACTCCCGCATTCTGCTCGGAAGCAGAATCTCCCTGACCATTCCGTTTGCCAGCGCTGTTATCAGCTTCTTCCTGGGTGTCACTATCGGTTCCATTTCAGGATACTTTGGCGGAGCAGTGGATATTGTGATTCAAAGAATCATTGAGGTGATCGGCGCCGTTCCTCAGATTCCTCTCTGGATGGCTCTTTCCGCGGCGATACCTCCCGGAATCTCCACCATAAAGATGTATCTGTACATAACGATTATTCTCTCCTTCATTAACTGGACCGGTATGGCCCGCGTGGTACGCGGAAAGTTCCTGTCTCTCAAGAATGAGGATTATGTTATGGCAGCAAAGCTCTCCGGCGTATCCACATGGAAGATTATATGGAAGCATCTGGTTCCCGGCTTTATGAGTTATCTTATCGTTTCAATCACTCTCGGCATTCCGGGCTCCATCGTGGGTGAGACATCCATGTCCTATTTAGGACTGGGCATTAAGTCTCCCGCAACCAGCTGGGGCGTACTGCTCCAGGAGGCAAGCTCCGTCACTGACGTTGCAAGCAATCCCCACAAACTGATACCGATCATCTTCGTGACGATCGCAGTGCTTGCATTTAACTTCCTCGGCGACGGAATACGTGATGCAGCAGACCCGTACAAGTAAACCTGCTTCCAAATATTGAAATGCCGCTTGCGCGGCGGAATGAGAGGAAAAATGAACAAAGATAATATTCTTGAAGTCAAAGACCTCCATGTTGACATTCATATGACGGAGGGACTTCTGACAGCCGTCCGGGGCGTAAACTTTGAGATGAAAAAGGGCGAAACGCTGGGCCTGGTAGGTGAGTCAGGCTGCGGCAAATCCCTGACCTGTAAAGCAATCCTCGGCATCAATGACAAAAAATGCGTGCCCAGCGGACAGATTATGTTTGATTCGGAGGGCTTAGGCAAGGTGGATCTTCTTTCACTGGACCAGAAGGGACAGGAAATCCGCTCCATCCGGGGCAAGGAAATCTCCATGATCTTCCAGGAGCCCATGGTTGCCTTTTCTCCGATGTATACCATCGGCAACCAGATTAATGAAGCCACACGGCTTCATATCACAAAGGACAAAAAGAAATCCAAAGAAATATCCATGGAAGTGATGCGCAAGGTTGGTATCGCCAATGTGGAAAAGCGTTACAACCAGTACCCCCATGAGTTTTCCGGCGGTATGCTGCAGCGTGCCCTGATTGCCATGGCTCTGGTGTGTAATCCGAAAATGCTGATTGCCGACGAGCCCACCACGGCTCTGGACGTGACCATTCAGGCACAGATTCTGGAACTGATGAAGGAACTCCAGAAGGACTTTAACATGGCAATCCTCTTTATCACCCATGACCTTGGCGTGGTTGCAAAAATGTGCGACAGGGTGGCGGTAATGTACCTCGGCAAAATTGTTGAGAGTGCGGATGCATCAGAGATTTACGCAAATCCCCAGCATCCTTATACAAGAGGTCTGATCGGCTCCGTCCATAAGATCGGCTCCAAGAAAGAGGAGCGCCTGTTCTCCATCGAGGGTACGGTTCCTCTTGCCATGAACCTGCCGAAGGCCTGCGGGTTCTATGACCGCTGCGACGTTCGTATCGAAGGACTCTGCAACAGAGCGGAGCCGGAACTGACCGAAATTGCCCCCGGACACAAAATTGCCTGTTTTAACTGCCCTCATGAGGCCTGTAAGGCCCAGCGGGCAAAAGTGGAGGCTATCCTGAACAAAGAGGAGGCTGGCAAAGAATGAACAAAGACAATATTATGGAAGTCAAGGGACTGCATAAGCGTTTTACATCCAAGGGTGTTACGGTAAAGGCTGTAACTGATGTCAGCTTCAGCGTAAAACCCGGTGAGACCATCGGTATCGTAGGCGAATCCGGCTGCGGCAAGACAACGCTGGGCCGCTGTATCGTCCGCGCCTATAACGCTTCCGAGGGCGAGGTTTTCTATCGCACAAAGAGCGGTGAGGAACTGGACTTCCTGAAGGTAGACAAAAAGAAAATGAAAGAGATCCGTAAGGAAATCCAGATGATCTTCCAGGATCCTTACTCCTCTCTTGACCCGAGAATGACTGTTCTCGACATTATCAAGGAGCCGCTAAAGGCCAACTTCCCCAAAATGTCCAAAGACGAGATGGATCAGCGGGCAAAGGCTATGGCGGAGAAGGTGGGCTTAAACCCCATGTATCTGATGCGTTATCCCCATGCCTTTTCCGGAGGACAGCGCCAGCGTATCGGCATTGCCAGGGCACTGGTGATCGAGCCTCAGATTATCGTCTGCGATGAGGCCGTTTCCGCCCTTGACGTATCTATCCAGGCACAGGTCATCAACCTGCTGCGGGATCTGCAGAAGGAGCTTAAGCTGACCTATCTGTTTATCAGCCATGACCTTTCGGTGGTGGAGCATATTTCAGATAAGGTGGGAGTCATGTATCTGGGCAGGATGGTGGAATTTGCTCCGGCGGAAGACCTGTTTGAAAAGCCCATGCACCCTTATACGGAAGCATTGCTCTCCGCGGTGCCTGTGGCGGATCCCACCATCCAGATGGATCGTATCCCTTTGAAGGGTGAAATTCCTAACCCTGCCAACCCGCCAAGCGGCTGTTATTTCCATGAGAGATGCCGTTACTGCATCGATAAGTGTAAGACAGACTCACCGAAGCTCGCGGAGATGCCTGATGGACGCCTCTGCGCATGCCACAGGGCAAAGGAACTGAATCTGCGCGGCTTTACCTATGACGAGAACGCAAAGACACAATCCCCGGCTGACTGATGCCGGAACGAATAAGCGCACAGAAATGACGCATGATGCCGAATTCGGTATCATGCGTCATTATTTCATTTCTCTTCCGGCAGCGTCTGCCGGTTTAGGTTAATACACGGCAATTTCCTTAATCAGAAATTCATTCCCCCGTGCCAGATAGGTATGCTCGCTGCCGCAGTGAGGGCAGATTTTAGCATACTGCACCGTAGAGTACTCCTCCCCGCATTCTTCACAGAAGGAAACCGCGTCGATCTGCTCTATCAAAAGTTCAGCCTCTTCCATGACAGCTTCCTTTTTTCTGGCCCAGTTCCAGCAGTCGATCAGATACTCGTGTACGATACCCGACACTTCCCCAATCTGCAGTGTCACGGACGCTATTTTCTCCACAGCGTTTTCCTCCGCCACCTGCTTTACATCCTTCACTACATAGAACACTACTCCCAGCTCATGCATGTCACTTTCCTCTTTCTGTTCAGCTCTTCTTGTGAGTCACGATCTTCACCGCGCGCTTCAGCTGATAAGGGATGATCGCCTTGAATTTGTCTTCTGCTGTCACCATGGTGGTGCACTCCGGCCTGTCACGATGCAGAGTGATAGCGTCAAATTCGCACTTTGTGGTACACACGCCGCAGCCGATGCATTTGTTCTCGTCCACAACGGTAGCGCCGCAGCCTAAGCAGCGGGCGGTCTCCTTTTTCACCTGCTCCTCGGTCAGGGTCAGATGAGCATCCCGGAAAGACTTCTCCGGTATGGAGGAATCCAGCCCTTCGATCTGGCGGGAAGAATTGTCATAGCTTTCCACCCGGATATTGTCCTTGTCCAGTTCGTTGAACTCCCATTTATTGCGTCCGATGGTCATGTGTCCATTATGCACATAGCGATGCAGGGACTCCGATGCATAATGCCCTGCTGCAATGGCGTCAATGGCGAACTTCGGTCCGGTGTATACATCTCCGCCCACGAAGATATCCGGCTGTCCTGTCTGGAAGGTAAGCTTATCTGCCACAATGGCAGGTCCGTTGAACTCCACCTTCTCATCCTTAAGCAAATCACCCCACACGGTCTTCTGGCCGATGGCAAAGATAATACGGTCACACTCTATGGTAATGGTATCATTCTCGTCGTAACTGGGGGCAAATCTGCCCTCTGCATTGAAGACGGAGAGACATTTCTTGAATACAATTCCCTTCACCTTTCCGTCCTCGGTCAGAACCTCCTTAGGTCCCCAGCCGTTTTTGATGGTTACACCGTCTTCCAAAGCCTCTCTGACTTCCTCTGCAGACGCAGGCATCTCCTTTTCTGATTCCAGACAGAGCATGGTCACTTCGGACGCCCCGCTTCTTGCACTTACTCTGGACGCGTCAATTGCCACGTTTCCGCCGCCTACCACCACTACTTTTCCGGTGTAGGATGTATTGCCTGTATTTGCCTCATGCAGATATTCAATGGCCGTCATGGTGCCTTCCGCCTCGTCTCCCGCCACGCCGGGTCTGCGGCCTGCGCTGCAGCCGATGGCAATGTAGAAGGCTTTATAGCCCTGTTTCCGAAGCTCTGTCAGAGTGATATCCTTACCCACTTCAACACCGGTCCTGATCTCCACGCCCATTTCCCGCATAATGTCAATCTCAGCCTCGATAACATTCTTCTCCAGTTTATAGGAAGGAATTCCGTACCGCAGCATTCCGCCCGGCTTTTCATTTTTCTCAAATACTGTAGGCCGATAACCTCTTTCAGCCAGATAGAATGCCGCACTCAAGCCTGCGGGGCCGCCTCCGATGATGGCTATTCTTTCATCGAAATGATCCATATGGATGCTGGCAGGAATCACCACAGGAGGAATGTATCGGGTCTCCGCCTTCAGATCCTGCTCCGCAATGAATTTCTTTACGGCATCAATGGCCACAGCCTCGTCGATGGTTCCTCTGGTGCAGGCATCCTCACAGCGCCTGTTGCAGATACGTCCGCAGACAGCAGGGAACGGATTCTGCTTCTTGATCAGTGCGAGAGCTTCCTTATATTTCCCCTGAGAAGCCTTCTTCAGATAACCCTGTACCGCGATATGTGCGGGGCAGGCAGTCTTACAGGGGGAAGTGCCCGTCTTGTGGCTGTTGATACGGTTGTTATCCCGGTAATCCGGATCCCATTTGTCCTTACCCCATTTGGTTGCATCCGGAAGCTCCTGCTTGGGATACTGTACTTCCTTGCCGTCCTTGGTGCACAGCTTCTGTCCCAGTTTGACAGCTCCTGCGGGACAATACTCCACACAGCGTCCGCAGGCCACACATTTTTCCTTGTCCACATGGGCAACATAGGCGGAACGGGACATGTTGGGTGTATTGAAAAGCTGGGAGGTGCGCAGGGCATTACAGATATTTACGTTACAGTTACAGATACCGAAAATCTTGTTCTCGCCGTCGATATTGGTAATCTGATGTACAAAGCCGTTCTCCTCCGCTCTCTGCAGGATTGCCATGGCCTCCTCATAGGTGATGTCATGACCCTTGCCTGTCTCACGGCAGTAATCCGCGAAATCACCCACGCCGATGCACCAGCCGAAATCATCATCCGCAACACCCTCGCCCAGCACCTTGCGGGAAGCACGGCAGGAGCAGCGGCCTACGCCGATATGGCCCTCGTATTTTTTCAGCCAGTAGGAGATATGCTCCAGATCCACAGACTGATTCTCCATGGAAATTGCTTTTTCCACCGGAATCACATGCATACCAATACCGGCGCCTCCGGGAGGCACCATCTGAGTAACGCCCGCCAGGGGAATAAAGGTCATGCGCTCAAAGAAGGAAGCCACATCCGGATGATCCCGAAGCCTGGGATTACTTCTGTCGGGAAGCTCCTCCATATTGAACAGCTCCGCAGAGCCCGGCACAAACATGGGAAGAATGTATCTGCGCTCCGTCTGTTCATGTGTGCGCCCGTTGTGATCGTAATGATAGCCGTAATCATATTCCAGAAGGCCTATGTAACTCATCTCGTCCAGAAGCTTCTGAAATTTCTCCTCCCCTGCCTTGTCGATTTTGCACAATTTACACATTTCAGGGAAAGTGTAAGGCGTCCTTTTCTTCATGGCGAGGCCTACTTCCGCCATCTCCTCTGTGATGATCTCCGCAAGTCCCCAGTACTCCGGATCCTCCACCTTCACACCGCCGATCATGTGAGCCGCCACATCCGTGATCTTCTTGCCCAGCGCAATGATCTTCTTGCTGGGCTCCTTGTCGTGCTTGTGATTCGCCGGCCATCTGTTGTACTGCTCCATATCAAATGCCATTATTTTACCTCCTTGTTATTTGTTTTATGTTATTGCTGTTACTTTTTGTTTATTGGAATCCGGACTGATTCTCCCACTGCCATGGTCACATTCCCCTTAAAGTGCAGTTCCCGCAGTCCCTCCACCTCATCGCAGACTTTCTGCAGACTGCAGGCATTGCAATCCATGACTACATTCTTCAATATATGGTCAATTGTCTTTGTGATCCTCTCCGCTTCTTTTGCGTATGCTTCCAAAGCTTTATAGTCAAACTCGTGAAGTGTCACGTAATAAATATGAACCGCCTCAACGGCAGTATTCCTGTGAAAAGCGGAAAGCATCACATTTCCTGCCTTTGTAAAATCCAGCCCTTTTCTCAGAGCCTCTTTCCCGATACGGACACACTCTTTCTGTCCGGATGTGGATACCCGCATCATAAAGCCCTCGGGGTAAAAGTGGTATCTGGTATACTCCAGGGCGCGTATGGCGCTGTACAATGCCTGTCCTTCCCCCAGCATCTCCTCACGGACGCGCACCAGCGCAACACGGGCATAAGGCACATCCTTCCTGATCTGAGGAAGATCCTCTCCCAATAAAGTAATTCCATCCGTGGAAACCAGCTTTTCATTCCCGGTGATAACGGTACAGCCAATGGCCGGAAGTCCCTCACCCCCCAGTTCATACGCCATATCGCTTCGCAAAATCATGCTCCGGTCAGACACCTGAGGCCACGCAGTCCCGCCCACAGCCAGCGAACGGCTGTCCGCCGCATCCAGAATATCCTGCATTTTGCAGATTATCTCGTCATACAGTTTCATATGCTTACAAATGCTTATCTCTTTTTACTTTATCGTAATGCTTCTCAAACAGCGGCGCCAGCTTCGCCATGAGCTTCATGTCCAGATTGAAAATATAGATCAGAAAAGACAACACGAACAGACTCACCGCCACAATCATTATAATCAACACTATCCTTAAAAACAATGCCATATCATATCCTCCGTTTACCCCTGCGCCGCTTTCCGGCAATCCAAAATCACTTCGCCTTCTGCCTTGCAAATTCCGCTGCCCCCAGGGCTCCCATCAGCTGCGGATCGATGGGCAGTTCGATAACCTTCAGATTCAGAACCTTCTCAATGGCCGCTTTCAGCCCCTCGTTCTTCGCACATCCACCGGTAAGGGCAATGCTGTCCACAGCTCCCGCCTTCTTGGACATAACAAAGCATCTTTTCGCCACAGAAAGTTCAATACCTGCGGCAATCTCCTCCATGGGCTTTCCCTCTCCCACCAGCGAGATCACCTCCGACTCCGCGAACACAGTACACTGGGAGGTAATAGGTATGCCATTCTTCGCCTTTAAGGACAACCCTGAAAATTCTGTCAGATCCATCTCAAAGGCTCTTGCCATGGCCTCAAAGAACCGCCCGGTTCCCGCAGCACATTTATCGTTCATGGCAAAATTCAGCACCGTCCCGTCCGTATCCACGGCTATACCCTTAACATCCTGGCCCCCGATATCAATAATCGCCTTGACCTTAGGATCCGCCACATGAACCCCCATAGCATGGCAGCTGATCTCCGAAATATTCTCATCCGCAAAGGGCACCTTGTTGCGTCCATAGCCCGTGCCCACCAGATAATCCAACTCCTCCGGACTGTTCAGCCCCGGAACCTGTTCAACAGCCTGCTTTAAAGCATCCTCCGCGCTCAACACGGAATTGATCCGGCTGCGGATCGTGACATCCGCCACCATCTTTCCGTTTTCATCGAGAATCACACATTTCGTGTATGTACTCCCCGAATCACATCCACCATAATATTTCATATTCCTCTCCTATCTCTCAATTCGTTTCGTTATATTCGTATGCCGAAAACTCCTTCGTTACCTGTATTTTCCTGTGGATTGATGCAATCCCATAAGAATCCGCCTGCTGATCCTTCCGTGTGCAACTTAGAATTTCTCAGGCGGTGCCTTTTGGCGCCTTAGAAATTCTTTGCACACTTTTACCAGGAATGCTCATCCGAGATCACTTCCAGCGTAGGATCGATTGGCTCTTCACGGAATACCGTCCTCATATAACGGTTCACCTGATCTCTGATCTCCTGTCTGGATATCACCCGCGGGTCAAAAAGGTCATGCTGCACCCAGATCAGATGAATCCCCCTCTCCCTGGCCTTCTCTTCAAACTGCCCGTGCATGCCGTCCAGCGCCTTGCAGCTGATATGCTCCCAGAGGATTACCGTATCCGCCCTGAACTCCTCACAGAACTCCCAAAGTTCATCCAACAGCACCTTATAGCCCCCATGCGTCCGGTTTCGCATGATCATGTTTTCCGTCAGCCACGCCATATCGTAAATGGCCTGTTCCCTATCATCCTCCGAAAGCACTTTGGTAGACACCATGGAAAGCATATCGGTAAGGGGCAGGATTCCCCAGCAGTTCTGCAGCCATATCAGAAAGTCAAAATAAAAATGAGACTGCACTCCCCAGATGATGGCCCTGTGGCGGTATTCCTTCACCACTTTTGTTTTATTTTTATAAGCCTTCTCCGCAATGGCGGAAATTTTTCTGTCGGCATCCACGAACTCCTGCATCTTGCCGCAGATTGCCATATAATTGGTCTCCGTATAAAGGGCCAGATTGGATCCGAAGACCTGGGGGTAATCGGTCTTGTTCATCTCCAGCCACTCCATCCGGTGGCGGGTGGACTCATTTACCCGCTTTGCGCATTCAAAATAATAATCCCAGTCCCACTTCTCTCCCGTATGCTTTTCGATGAACGCAATGGCATTGCGGATTTCCTGGGCTGCATACTCCTGCACATCCTCTTCTCTGTGTCTGAGAGGCGCGGCAAGCTGGAAACAGGGAATCCCGTCCTCCAGCTCCAGACGCTTGGAGATGATCCCATTCCCCATCAAAGAGCCGTCGCAGGTGGTGTTGCACTGGATTGCACAGGCACCCAGTACCGGAAAATCGTCCTCAATGGACACACCCGCTTCCGCCTCCGGCATAGGGCAGACATCTCCGGGCAAACCGAATTCCTGCGCCACGTCGATATAGTGGCAGGCCGCATACTGGTTCAAGAGCACGGAGACATATACTGAGGGAGTCTCCCGGCTGAGGGCCTTCAGTGTGGGAAAGCCCATCATCACCGCCGTCATCTCGTTCTCGTCCACCAGCACCACCTTTTTTGAGAACTTCCTGTTGTTTCCGATCCTCCTGTCCCCCTTGAACAGATTGTCCAGAAGCTTCGCCACATCCTCCATGACCAGATCAAATTCCGTATGGGCAATGCGAAGCTGAGGACCCCTGAGCCCCTGGGTATGGCGGTCCACCATCATGGGTGCGGCAAGGTAATTACTCATCCACCGATAGCGGAAAAACGCTTTGATATTCCGCGGCTTCACAATGAATTTAGTCAGGATTCCCATGATGTGAACCCATCTGGCATAATCATAAAAGGTATCCTTTACGCCCCGCCATTCCCGACGTCTTCTCACTTTTCCGTCTGTATAAAAGCTTCCCAGACTCTCACTTCCCCATTCTTTTCCCACTATCTGCCACCTCCTTGGATTTTTTTCAGTTCAACGCTTTCCACGAAGGCCTGCACACGGGTACGCAGCTGGCCGGAATTTCCCACTGCGTAGGGTCTGTCCACAGACAGCACCGGATAATGGTAATCCTCCCGCAGGACATGGGTTCCCACCATGCGCTCATAAGCCCATGGGTCACAGAATTTCATCTGCTGATAGATAATGCCGTCGGCGTGATATTCCTTCGCCAGTCTGTCTATGTAACTGCGCCGCTCCTGTATCTTGTCCTGATTCATATATCTGGCACACTGCCCCCTGTACATATACTGACGGCAGATCTGCGTCAGCACATCCTCCTCATCCGTAAGCTCTATCCTGTCCCTTCCGGGAAAAGAACCGTAGCAGAAACGGTCGGCGCACACATAGGCTCCGCATTCCTCGATCAGCTTCACCAGGTCCACATCGTCCACCTCGGAGCCCACCAGCACTACCCTGATCCGGCAGGGATTCTTTTCGTCCGGTTTTCTGGTCTCCAGCTCCTTCAGTGTCTCCTCCAGTCTGCTTATGAGCAGATCTTTTGGCGCAACATAGGTGGCCATGGTCAGGATATGGAATTCATATCCTGTAATCCTGGGATTTTCTTCCTTTCGGTACGCTCCGATCTGCCGGATCAATTCACAGACCCGGTTGTGCTCTTCCACGGCCCTGCGAATCGCTTCATCCGAAATATCAATTCCGAATTTCTCCTGCAGTGGCTTCAGAATATGATTCCTGCACTGCAGCGTATAGAGATTCAGCCCGTTGTCATCTGCTTTCATGGGAATCTCCATATATTCATAAAAATAGTCCTTCTTATCCATGGTCTTCAGGAGTTCCATGTTCTCCACGCAGCGGTTGAGCATGGAGCAGCCGTCCGGAGTGATCAGGCAGTCCGTAAACTGATAGCCGCCTTCCATGGCACGCTCTAAAAGTGCCCTCGTGTATTCGCACAGGAAACTGGTCATATAATAGGTAGCCATCTCTATGGAACCGGTGCGAGGAGCGCGCAGACGTACAGAGAACGTTCCCGGCAGATTCAAAAGCGGCTCCGGAATGTTTTCGCAGACTGTGGCGATACATTTTCGACCATCCGCCTGAGCCTGCCGGACTAATTCATTGTTCGCATCCTCCAGAAGCTTTTCAAAATAATACAGATGCTTTAAATCCTTCACTTTAACCTCCTGATCTTCTACATAACATGCCCTTGCGACAATATCCCGATGTTCTTCAAAGCCTCTCTTGTTCCCTGTACAATGGCCGCATCCCCCGGCAGATAGAATACGTTCTCTCCCTTCAGGTCAAACTCCGCCAGAGAAGCATCCGAAGGAATATATGCCAGCACGGGAAGTTCCCCTGTATCCAGAAAGGTTTTCACCTCCGAAGAGGGAAGGCGGTTGGCAATGACGCCAATTTGTTCATACATGACCAACTCATCCGCCACCTTTTTGATGGTCCGGATTACCTGTGTCCCTTTTCTGCTGGAATCCGTGATCAACAGCAAGTGCGTAACCTTCTCCAT
>JAIDME010000406.1 GCA_029050705.1 Acetatifactor sp. | reverse complement strand
CGACATCGGAGGCACTATTGTTTCCGGATATAAGGATGAAGGTCTTTCGCAAAAGTTTAAGGCGTCGGAACTGCTGGAATACGTGGAGGAGCACAGGGAATTCTGCCGGGTGGAGGTACTGCAGCCCTTTAACCTGGACAGTACCAATATCTGCGGAAAGCACTGGCTGGAGCTTGCGGATGTTATCGAAAAGCATTACGAGGCTTATGATGGCTTCGTCATCTGCCATGGGACGGACACCATGGCTTTCACCGCGGCGGCGCTGTCCTATCTGGTTCAGAACAGCCGAAAACCCATTGTGGTCACGGGCTCCCAGAAGCCAATCAATCTGCCGGTGACGGATGCCCGGACCAATTTATTGGACAGCCTGCGATTTGCTTCGGAGCAGAAGGCACACGGTGTCAATATTGTCTTTGGAGGAAATGTAATTGCCGGCACCAGGGCAAAGAAGGAGCGCTCTAAGAGCTACAATGCCTTTTCCAGCATCAATTACCCTTCTGTGGCGGTTATCAGAGACGGAAGGATTGTCTTTTACATCGATGACAAGGAAAAGGCGGGGGGTGAGGTCCGTTTCTATCACAGGCTGAATGAGCGTGTGCTGCTTTTAAAGCTGGTGCCGGGCATGGATGGCAGTATACTGAATCGGCTCTTTCAATATTATGACGGTGTCATCATAGAGGCCTTTGGCGTGGGCGGGTTCCCGGAGTACGGGGAAGTTCCTTTTTATCCTGAGATTCAGCGCTGGACGGATGCGGGTAAGATTGTCATGCTGGCCACGCAGGTGACTCATGAGGGCAGCGATATGGAGGTCTATCAGGTGGGCAAAGCCATCAAGGAGGACTTTCATCTGATGGAAGCTTATGACATGACTCTGGAGGCAACAGTGACAAAGACCATGTGGGCCATGGCGCTTGCCTCGAACGCGGATCAGTTCCGCAGACTGTTCTATGAGACGGTCAACCATGATATCCTGCTGACACCGGAAAGCCCTGCACAGGGATAAGATCGGGCAGTAAGAAAAATAAGCGGTACAAATAAAAAACAATACAAAAAACAGGAAGGCAAGGTGAAAAGTATGGTAGTAAAAATTCAAAACAATGACATGGCGGAAGTAGCAAAGAGTGAAATGGCGGTGGTGGATTTTTCGGCCACCTGGTGCGGTCCCTGCAAGATGCTGGCACCGGTTTTTCATGAGCTTGCGGAAGAGATGGGAGATATAGACTTCTTTAACGCTGATGTGGATGAAAACAGAGAGCTTGCTGAAAAGTACGGCATTCAGGGCGTCCCCAGCGTGCTTGTGTTCAAAAATGGCGTACAGGCGGACAGGAGCGTGGGGTTCCAGGCGAAGGAGAAGCTGCGCCAGTTTATCGAAGCTCAGAAGAACTAAATCAATAAAACAAATCAGAAAAATTAAATTTTGTTTAAGATTACCCAGGTGTGATTGAAGTGTAAGTGTAAGTATGGTAAGTTTATCTTAACATGACAAGATGCCCGGGAGGCTGTGAAAACACCCCTCTTTAAGCGGCAGGAGGAGTACAAATGAAAAGTAGACTGCATTTTTTACTGTTTCCCCTTTATGTTGTTGCCGTATTTTTCGTATTATATGTGAACGGCGTTTTTTCGGGGCAGATCAGCTCTATGGTGAATCTGACCCTCAATGCTGCGTTTCTGGCGGTAATCGGAGTGCTGTTCCTGATTTCTATGATCAGCTTTACACGGCTGAACCATTGTGCGGATGAACTGACGGAGGTGACGCTGCAGATTCAGAAGGACTATCAGGAGGCGGGGGGCAAAAACCTCTGGAACAGCTATCGGGACCGAAAAGATGTTTTTTTTGAGAAACCTCTGGCCGACGCTTTCCGTAAATACAGACTGAGAATGCGCAGATTTGCAGCCAACAATGGGTTAACCGGTGCCTGTGAACTGGAGGAGTACATCAACGAGGATTTACTGGACAGGGTAAGCAGATCCCACTTTAATTCCGGTATGTCAGGGACGCTGACAGGCCTGGGAATTTTGGGAACATTTCTGGGGCTTGCACTGGGGCTTGGCTCTTTTCAGGGCGATGACATCTACACTATCTCGGACAATGTGGGCCCGCTGCTGATGGGCATGAAGGTAGCGTTCCACACTTCCGTGTACGGTATATTCTTTTCTCTGGTATTCAATTTTATCTATCGTGCTGTTATGGCGGATGCCTATGAAAGGCTGGGAACTTTTCTGGATGTGTTCCGTCAGTGCGTTCAGCCTGCCGCTATGGACGGTGGAAACGATACGGCCATGCTGGTATATCAGGCCAATATGGCAAACTCCATGAAGCATCTTCTGGAGCTTGCACAGGGAGAAAGCAAGGAACAGACAGCAGGAGTTGAACGCATTGTCAAACAGTTTGTGGAGCAGATGAACGCATCTCTGGGGGCGAATTTTCAGAAGCTCGGACTCATATTAAATGATGCAGGAAAGGCGCAGACCGGTAATGCGGAGCTTTGCAGAGAACTGATAGAAGCGGTGAACGGCATGGCGGAGGCGAACAGAGATACGCTGAGAGATTTGGAACAGTTGTTTGAACAGCAGAAGGCT
>JAIDME010000405.1 GCA_029050705.1 Acetatifactor sp. | reverse complement strand
TCATCACACAGGCTCCCCAGGTAAGCCCTGCCCCGAAGCCGGACATCACTACACTCATCCCGTCCTTCAGCCTTCCGGTCCGCTTCAGCTCATCCAGCAGCACCGGGATTGTGGCAGAAGACATATTTCCCACTCTCTCCAGATTGACAGGAAATTTCTTTACATCCTGCTTCAGACGTTTTGCAATACTCTCGATAATACGATAGTTTGCCTGATGCAGCACAAACATATCCACATCGTCTGCCGCCATACCCGCCTGAGCCAATGCCTCCTCTATACACTCCGGCACCCGTCGCACCGCAAAGGCAAAAATCTCTCTTCCGTCCATCTGTATCCATGGCGACTGTAATGGTATTTCCACATAAGGATTCTTCAGCTGGCGGGTATCACACGTCAACGAGCCGCCTCTGCTCCCGTCCGAGTGCTGCACAAACCTGAAAACATCTTTCTGCCTGCTGTGTTCCGCCAGCACTGCCCCGGCTCCGTCCCCAAACAGGATACAGGTACCCCTGTCAGTCCAGTCAACCAGCTTGGACAGCACCTCAGCACCCACTATCAGTGCCTTCCTGTAAATTCCGGCCTCCATGTACGCCCATGCGGTGTGCAGGGCAAACAGAAATCCTGAGCATGCGGCGTTCAGATCAAACGCCACAGCCTTTGATGCACCAATGATACCCTGTACCTGGCAAGCCACACAGGGGACGCCGCTCTCCGGCGAGCAGGTGGCCACCAGGAGAAGGTCCACCTCCTCCGCAGCACAGCCTGCGTCCGCCAGTGCTCTCTCGCATGCGGCAGCGGAGAGCTGTGCTACCGTCTCACCGATAGATATGTGCCTGCTGCCGATACCGGTCCGCTCCCGTATCCACTGGTCCGAGGTCTCCACCAACTCCGCCAGGTCATCATTTGTCACTTTTTTTTCGGGAAGCGCGCTCCCTGTTCCGATGATCTTAATCGACATAGCTGTCTCCCTTAGTTTATCTAAAATTTCCTGAAACGCTCATACCTCTCTGCGGCTATGGCATCGCCGTCCATGCCCCGGTACCGCTCCAGAAATTCCTTTAACTGTTCCTTGATATATCCGGCGATGGCTTCAACGGTATTTTCATCCGCGCCGCCAAACTCAGGTATGATCTTCTCCGCCACCTGCAGCTCCTTCAAATCCTGAGCCGTGATATGCATCACCTCGCTGGCCTCCTTTGCCCTGGAAGAATCCTTCCATAAAATGGATGCAAACCCTTCCGGTGAAAGAATGGAATAGGTGGCATTCTCCAGCATCCAGACCTCATTGCCTACTGCCGTTGCAAGCGCACCGCCGCTTCCTCCTTCCCCGATGAAAATGCACAGTACCGGCACCTTCAGAGCGGACATCTCGCACAGGTTCCTTGCAATCGCTTCTCCCTGTCCTCTCTCCTCCGCCTCAATGCCGCAGAACGCTCCTGATGTATTGATAAAGCTGACAATGGGACGGTTAAACTTCTCCGCCTGCTTCATGAGGCGAAGGGCCTTGCGGTATCCCTCCGGCATAGGCATACCGAAATTCCGCTCCTGACACTCTTTGATGTTTTTCCCCTTGTGCTCCGCAATGACCGTCACCGGCTGGCCATCCAAAAAAGCAATACCGCCCACTATGGCAGGATCATCTCTGAAAGCCCTGTCGCCGTGAGCCTCCACAAAGTAATCGAAGATATGCTCCATATAATCCAGAGCCTGGGGACGCTCCACCTTCCGGGCCGCCTTCACTTTTTCCCAGGCTCCCTTCGGCTGCACCTTCCACTCCTGTTCCTTCAAAATCTCACTCAGAACAAACCGGGATTCCTTTCCCGATGTAAAGTTTGCAAATTCCTTTTCCCTGCACTGATGCGACTTCACCAGGAAATAAATTGTCTTCTTCAGATTCTCACGCTTTACAATACCGTCAATGATGCCGTGGGATTCCAGAAACTCCGCAGTCTGGAAGCCCTCAGGCAGATCCTGCCCGATGGTCTGCTTGATGACTCTGGGACCCGCAAACCCGATCAGCGCCCCCGGCTCCGCCATGATCACATCTCCCAGCATGGCAAAACTTGCCGTCACGCCACCCGTGGTTGGGTCCGTGAGCACGGTACAGTAAAGCAGCCCAGCCTCGCCGAGCTTTTTGATCGCCGCAGCGGTCTTTGCCATCTGCATGAGAGAGATGATGCCCTCCTGCATCCTGGCACCGCCGGAACAGCAGAACAAAAATACAGGCAGCTTCTCCTCCGCTGCGCGCTCAATGGCAGCGGTGATCTTTTCACCAACCGTATGTCCCATGCTGGCCATAAGGAATCGGGCGTCACAGATACCCAGCATGATGTCCTCGCCGAACACCTTACAACGCCCCACTGTCACTGCCTCGTCCAGGCCGGTCTTCTCCCTCGCCTCCGCCAGCTTCTCCTCATAGCCCTCATAAGCCAGAGGATTGCTGACAGGGAAATCCGTAAACCAGGGTTCAAAGGTATGCGGATCGGCAACCATACGGATTCTGTTGTGCACCTTTACCCGGAAATATCCTTCACACTCATAGCATATATACTTCTTCCTGACGACCCGCTCCCTGTCCACGCTCTTTCCGCACTTCGGACACCGGATCATGACCACCTCTTTCACCTGCCCGGCAGTTTCCTGAGAAGCAGCCTCCTGTCCCTTTTCTCCGGCTTCACCCGGTGCTTCAGCAGTGTCCGGCTCATTTATCCTGCTCAGTTTTTTTGCAAAAAACTCCGCTCTCTTCTGCTTCAGAATCCAATTCATCTGTTTGCCTCCTTACCCAATAGCAAATGTCAGCTCCCCCCGGGCGGCAATTCTGCCGTCCACTGAAGCAACAGCCTTCCCGACGCCCACAGGCCCTTTTACCTTAATAATCTCCATCTCCAGGGTCAGAACATCCCCCGGCACTACCTTCTGCTTGAACTTTACTCCGTCAATGCCTGCAAAATATGCAGTACGCCCCTTCCACTCAGGCTGGGAGAGTATTGCCACCGCCCCAACCTGGGCCAGTGCCTCTATAATAAGCACCCCCGGCATCACCGGATTGCCCGGAAAATGCCCCTGAAAATAGGGCTCGTTCATGCTGACGCACTTCTTCCCCACAGCCCGCACGCCGGGCTCCAACTCCTCTATGGTATCTATCAGCAGGAACGGATAACGGTGAGGAATGATTTCCATAATTTCTTTCGCAGTATACAATGACATACCGGTATTCTCCCTTCTACATGCCCTTACACTTACCGATCAGGATGCTGGTATTGTGTCCGCCGAAGCCCAGGGAATTGCTGAGGGCATAAGGCACCTCCTCCTGAAAGCTCTCTTTGCAGTAGTTCAGATCCATCTCCTCATCAGACTCCCGCAGTCCCACTGTTCTGTGGATAAAGCCCTCCTGCAGTTCCTTGACGCAGGCAATGAACTCCACGGCACCTGCAGCCCCCAGAAGATGTCCTATCATAGACTTGGTTGAGTTTATCTTCAGCTTCTTCGCATGCTCGCCAAAGGCAAGCTTGATTGCCCTGGTCTCAAAAAGGTCATTGTGGTGAGTTGCAGTGCCATGTGCATTAATGTAGGTCAGTTCCTCCGGCGCAACGCCGCCATCCTCCAGGGCGCCCAACATGGCTCTCGCCGCTCCCGCCCCGTCCTCCGCAGGGGAAGTGATGTGATAAGCATCCGACGAACAGCCGTAACCCAGCACCTCTGCATAGATGTGCGCACCTCGTTTTCTGGCATGCTCCAGTTCCTCCAGAACCACAACGCCTGCGCCCTCTCCCATGACGAAACCACTTCTGTCCTTGTCAAAGGGAATGGAACATCTCTCCGGATCAGTACTGTCCGAAAGGGCTGTCAGCGCTGTAAATCCGGCTATCCCTACAGGCGTCACTGCACCTTCCGTGCCTCCTGCCACCATCACATCCGCGTCACCATACTGAATCGCACGAAAGGCCTCGCCGATGGAATTGGTTCCTGTAGCGCATGCCGTTACCACATTCAGACTCTTGCCTTTCAGTCCGAACATAATGCTGACATTCCCCGCTGCCATGTTGGAAATCATGAGAGGCACAAACAAAGGACCAACCCTGGAAGGTCCCTTCTCTATAAGCCTGCAGTGCTCTCTCTCTATGGCCTGAAGGCTTCCGGTTCCGCTGCCGATGGAACAGCCTACCCTCCAGGGATCTTCCTTCTCCATGTCCAATTCTGCGTCCCTGATTGCCTCACCGGCAGCTGCAACGGCATACTGACAGAACAGTTCCATACGCCTCGCCGCCTTTTTGTCCATATATTTCTCAGGCTCGAAATCCTTCACCTCCGCCGCCATCTTACATTTGTAATCAGCCGCATCGAACTTAGTGATAGGAGCAAATCCGATCTTTCCCTGCTTTACGCTTTCCCAGAAGTCTTCCACGCTGTTGCCGATGGGCGTCACGGCACCCATTCCCGTCACAACTACTCTCCTCATTTCCATCTTCCTTTCTGTATCATATGGTTCACACCCGCGCCATCCGCAAGAGAGGCCTCGGCCTCCTCTTTATGCACCTTCGGCTGACGTGTGAACTGTGAATGTCATATGGCCATGCCGCCATCCACGCAGATCACCTGGCCTGTAATGTAGTTCGAACCGCTCCCCGCCAAAAATGCAACTGCCGATGCGATCTCCTCCGGCAGGCCCATTCTTCCCATAGGAATGGTTCCGACGGCAGCTTCCCTTGTCTTCTCCGGCATGGCATTCGTCATCTCCGTATCAATGAATCCGGGTGCCACCGCATTGACGCAGATGCCGCGGCTTGCAAGCTCTCTCGCAACACTCTTCGTCAATCCGATCAGTCCCGCCTTGGAAGCGGAATAGTTTGCCTGCCCCGCATTTCCCAGAACGCCGGAGACAGAAGAAATATTGATGATCTTTCCACTGCGCTGTTTGAGAAAATAACGTGAAAGATGCCTGATAGTATTGAATGCCCCCTTCAGATTCGTATTCAGCACACTGTCATACTCCTCCTCCGACATGCGCATGATCAGGTTATCCCGGGCAATTCCCGCATTATTCACCAGAATATCCACCTTTTTATACTTTCCGATAACCTCTTCCACCATCTTTCCGCAGGCTTCGTAATCCGCCACATTACAACAGACGGCCTCGGCGCTTCCGCCCAGACCTTCTATCTGCTCTGCTACCTCCCGGGCTCTGTCTGCTGAACCGTTAAAATTGACCAGCACTGTGGCTCCCAGCGAGCCCAGCTTTAGTGCGATGGCCCGCCCGATTCCGCGGCTTGCGCCGGTAACCAGCGCCACCTTTCCACTCAATTCTTTTTCCCCTGTCTCCATATTCATCCTCTTGCCTTTCTGCAGCCCCTCTGTGCATGAACTGATGTATTACAGTTCACTCGTTCTCCAGAAGACTGTTCAAATCCTCCACTGTGGCTACATTTTTCATAGTCACATCTTTGTTGATCTTCCGCACAAATCCGCTGAGGGTTTTGCCCGGCCCGATTTCAATAAAAGTATCCACACCCGATTCTATCATCCGCTCCACAGTCTCCCGCCATCTCACCGTGCCGGACACCTGTTTCGCCAGCAGTTCTCTGACCCTTCCGGAATCTGTCACAGGAGCCGCTTCCACATTGCAAAGATATGGCATTTCCGGGTCATACACCACCACCTGCTTCAGCTCCTCTGCCAGTTTCTCGCCTGCACCCGCAAGCAGCTTGGAATGAAACGGTCCGCTGACCTTCAGGGGAACGCATCTCTTCGCCCCCGCTTCCTGCAGCTTTTGCGACGCCTCCTGCACCGCCTTTTCCTCGCCGGTAATGACAATCTGCCCGGGGCAGTTATCGTTGGCAATAGAAACGATCCCAGGCGTCTCCTCGCAGATGCGCGCGATAACATCCGCATCCAGCCCCAGCACCGCCGTCATTGCGCCGCCGACCGGATAAGCCTCCTGCATGTAAATGCCGCGGCTCCGAATCAGCCTGAACAAATCCTTTAAATCCATGACCTTCGCCGCTGCCAGCGCCCCGTATTCGCCCAGGCTTAAACCCGCACAGCAGTCCGCCTTCAGACCCTTCTCCTCCAGCACCTTCAAGATCGCCACCTCGGTAGTCAGCATGGCAATCTGCGTATATTCGGTAATATTCAGCTGCTCATTTTCCGTAAAGCAAAGCTGCGCCACATCCAAACCTGTGGCCTCCTGCGCCAGCTCATATACCTTCCGCGCCGTCTCGAAGGTATCATAAAAATCCTTTCCCATGCCGGAGTACTGCGCTCCCTGACCGGGAAAAACAAACGCCGTCTTACTCATAGCTCTTCCCTTTCCCCAGCAGTTCTTTTGCCTGCTCCATAATTTCATCGATCATTTCCTTACAGGTCTGCTCCCGGCTAACCATACCGGCAATCTGGCCCGCCATGACGGTTCCGTTTGTCACGTCTCCCTCCATGACCGCCCTGCGGAGAGCTCCCAGCCCCAGCTTTTCCAGCTCCTCAAAACTCGCTCCTTCTTTCTCCAGACGCAGGTATTCCCTGGTCATGTGATTTCGAAGAGAGCGAACAGGATGACCCGTGCTCATTCCGGTAACCTCAGAGTCAATATCCTTTGCCTTGATCAGCTTTTCCTTATAATTCGGATGTACAATGGATTCCTTTGCCACCACGAACCGGGTGCCCATCTGGACGGCTTCCGCCCCCAGCATCAGCGCCGCCGCGAAGCCGCGCCCGTCTCCGATTCCGCCTGCGGCTATCACGGGTATGCTGACTGCATCCACCACCTGAGGCACAAGAGCCATAGTCGTGAGCGAGCCAATGTGACCGCCGCTCTCCATGCCTTCCGCCACTACCGCATCAGCGCCCGCGCGCTCCATCATTTTCGCCATGGCAGAACTCGCCACTACGGGAATGACTCTGATCCCGGCTTCTTTCCACATTGCCATATACTTTGCGGGATTTCCTGCGCCGGTAGTCACCACCTTGACGCCCTCCTCAACAATAACTTTGGCAATTTCATCCGCCTCCGGATTCATCAGCATAAGGTTCACGCCAAAGGGCTTGCCTGTCTGTTCTTTTGCTTTCCGGATCTCTTCCCTGACGAAAGCGGCCGGCGCGCCGCCGGCACCGATCAGTCCCAGGCCTCCGGCCTCGGAAACCGCAGCTGCCAGCTTATGCTCCGCCACCCATGCCATACCGCCCTGTATAATGGGATATTCGATTCCAAGAAGCTCCGTAATTCTCGTCTTCATTATGCAACACCCTTATCGCTCAGATAGTTCAGTACATCTCCAACGGTAACCAGCTTCTCCAGATCCTCGGAAGGAATCTCGATGTCAAATTCCTCCTCAAGAGCCATAACCAGCTCAAACAGATCCAGGGAATCCGCGTTCAGGTCATCCTTAAAACTGGTATCCTCCGTGATCTCAACACCTTCTGCATTCAGCTTTTCCTCGATTACTTCCTTTACCTTTTCAAACATGTCTTTCTCCTCTTTCTTTTCATAGTTTTGTTTACTACATCAAATAGTTTGATTGTCTATTTGTTTGATAATCAAGTTATTTGACTCTCAAACTATTTATATGGATAATACTACCATCAAATTACTTTGTCAATAAAAAAATGGGGAACATTTCTGTCCCCCAAAATCAACCGTATCTTAAATTTTAAACCACTTAACAATCTCGCCCAGCTGCGTCGCACATTTCGCATTTTCTTCCGCCTTATCTCCGGTATCGTTCGCATATCCCACCATATCAGTCGCCTTATTAGCCACATCGTTGACGCTGATTGCTGCTTCATTCACGGTGGAGTTGATATCCTGTATAGATTTTGTAATATCGGCAATGCTCTCCTCCAGTTCGGAGATAGAGCCGTTGATATTCTGCATGCTTCCGGAGAAATCCCTGGCATCCGAGCTGTACTCCTCACTGACCCGGATGAAGTTTTCATAATCCTTTATAACGGTTTCTTCCATGAAAGAAATCATCTGACGCAGGCACGTCTCCATGCTCTCCGCCGCATTCTTGACCCCTGCCACAATGTTGGTTATATTGTTTGCAGTCTCCGTGGACTGAGAAGCCAGACTCCCTATCTCGCCTGCCACAACTGCAAATCCTCTTCCTGCTTCACCTGCTCTCGCCGCCTCAATGGAAGCATTCAGCGAAAGCAGCTCCGTCTGGCTGGCAATGGATGTGATTGCCTCCGTCAGGGCGTTGATCCGTTCAATGTCCTTTGCCTTCACAATGGCAATATCCGATTCCTGCTTTACCTTCGA
>JAIDME010000404.1 GCA_029050705.1 Acetatifactor sp. | reverse complement strand
TGCATCCGTGTACCTGTTTTGAACGGACACACGGCGGCGGTATTTGTAAAATTTGCTAAAAAGCCAACCAAAGAACAGCTGATTGAAAAGCTGCGTACGTTTTCCGGAGAGCCTCAGCGGCTGGGGCTGCCAAGCGCTCCGAAGCAGTTCATTCAGTATCTGGAGGAGGACAACAGGCCCCAGGTTGCACTTGATGTGGATTATGAGAACGGAATGGGTATCAGCATCGGACGACTGAGAGAGGATACCATTTATGATTATAAGTTTGTGGGTGTGTCCCACAATACGGTGCGAGGCGCTGCGGGAGGAGCTGTTCTCTGCGCGGAGTTATTAAAGGCACAGGGATATATCAGCGCAAAAAATTAGTGTACAGTATATCTTATAGGGAGATTAAGATACATGAACGAACTGCACTATCAGTTGGACCTGCTGAAGGCTATGAACCAAAAGCTGACAGAAAAGGAAAAAATGTATAAGAGGATTTTCGAGTTCGCGGAGGGTGCGTTTCTCTACCATTCCTTTGAAAATAATCAGATTACTTCATTCGGACAGTGGGATAAGTTTTTTGATTTTAAGGTGAGGGAACCAAAGGATTTCTCCAAAATACTGGAGATTGTGGAGGATTCCTGTGCGTTGGAATTGAAAAATGTTCTTTCTCTGGAAAAGCAGGGGGAGACGAATGCCATTGCGGAGTGTCAGCTGAAGGCAACGAAGGGCTGGCTGCAGTTTCGGACTCTTGTCACTTATACAGAAGATGGACAGCCTGTGGATAAGGTCATTTATATTCTGAATGTCACAAAGGCCAGAATCCAGAATGAGGAACTGACTTACATGGCATATTATGACGGCCTGACAGGTCTGTATAACCGCAATTATTTTGTGCGTCTGCTGACAGAGTACACAAAGACCGCAAAGGAAAGAAATACCATAGTCAGTGTCATGGTCCTTGATATAGATGAATTCCGCAAGGTAAATGACGGTTTGGGTATTATGGTGGGGGATGAACTGGTGCAGCAGTTTGGCTTCTTTTTGAAGGAAATCTGCGGAGATGATATGATAGCATGCCATCTGCACAGCGATGTGTTTTGTCTCGCGATTTATGACCCGTCCGGGGCCAGAAGCGTGGATGCCATTTACAAGGCAATCCAGCGGCGGGCGAGGGAGCCTTTTCATATCAGCAGCGGCCAGGATATTCATGTTACGGTCAGCATCGGTGTGGCGGAGTATCCGGAGGCGGCGGCATCCGCGCTTGAACTGATGAACTGTGCGGAGCTGGTGGTGTTTAAGTGCAAGAAGCAGGGGAGGAATATGCTTCAGTATTTTGAAGCGCCTATTCTGGAAAATTTCCTGAGCTCCATTGAACTGGAAAACAAGCTGAAAAGAGCAGTTTTTAACAATGATTTTCATATGTACTACCAGCCCCAGTACTATGCGGGGAACCGCAGACTCAGGGGAGTGGAGGCGCTGATCCGCTGGAAGGATGAGGATGCGCAGCAAATGATCAGTCCTGCAACCTTTATTCCTGTTGCGGAAAAGAACGGATCCATTATCACCATAGGTAGATGGGTAGTGGAGGAGAGCATCCGGCAGTATGCAGCCTGGCGAAGGCAGTTTGGTTTTCCGTTTATCATGTCTATTAATATTTCAGCATTGCAATACAAGCGGGAAGATTTTGTGGATTCTGTCGTTGGAATACTGAATCGGTATAATGTGAGACCGGCGGAGGTGGAACTGGAAATTACAGAGAGCGTGCTGATTGACGATTTCAAGGCTGTTTATGAAAAACTGAAAATACTGCGGAATTACGGAATCAGAATATCTCTGGATGACTTCGGAACAGGCTTCTCATCCCTGTCTTATCTGAAAAAGCTGCCTATTGATACGCTGAAGATTGATAAATCCTTTATAGACACTGTGATGACGGATTCGGTTACCAGGGTCATTACGGAATCTATCATCAATATGGTAAAGTCACTGGGATTTGAATCCATAGCCGAGGGTGTTGAGGAGGAGCAGCAATACAACTATCTGCATGCCATCGGATGTGATGTGATTCAGGGCTATTTGTTCAACAAGCCGTTGGCACCCGAGGAAATGGAAAATATGCTGGCCAGCGGAGAAACGGTAGCCGCTGTCTGAAATTTGGCCGTATCCGGAATTTTCGGGCGGCAGGATTGGAGATGTTTGTGGAAAAGTTTGTAGGTCGCGGCACGGAAATGAGTTTTCTGGAACAGTATTATGGTATGCCGGACAGCCAAATGGTGGTGGTCTACGGTAGTAAGGGTGTGGGAAAAACCAAACTGATTCAGGAATTCTGCAAGGGCAGAAAGGCATATTATTATCTTGCCAGAGCATGCTCCGGACGGGAGCAGTGCTGCCAGTGGGGTGGCGAACTGAGAGAAAAGGGCATTTCAGTGGCAAAATATCCGGACTATGAGGAGCTGCTGGCTGCTTCCGTCACAGAGAAGGAGACGGAAAAGCAGGTGCTTGTTATTGATGAGTTTCAGCATATGCTGAAGGGAGATGCCGTTTTTTTTACAAAGCTGGCTGAATTTATGGAAAGCAGGCTGTCCGGCAGGCCGGTGATGATCATACTCTGTACCTCGGCATCAGGCTGGGTGGAAAACCATATGGTGGGAAAAATAGGAAGCCGTGCGTCGGTCATCGGTGGTTTCCTGAAGATGCGGGAACTGCGGTTTGCGGAGATGCGCAGGCTTTTTCCACAGTATAAATTTGAGGACTGTATGCGCATCTATGCGGTGCTGGGCGGGATTCCGGGGTATTGGATGAACTTTCAGCCGGAACTGAGCGCCAGAGAGAATATTATTCGGAATATTCTTGCAAAGGAAAGCCGCCTTTACGGAGAAATGGAAGTATATCTGGAGCAGGAACTTCGGGAGCCCGGAGTATACAACACCATTTTGACGGCTATGGCCAGGGACTGCAACAAATTGAATGATATATACAGGCATACGAATTTTTCCAGAGCCAAGATCAGCGTTTATCTGAAAAATCTGATGGAGCTTGACCTGGTGGAAAAGGTGTATTCTTATGACACGGATGGAAGAGCCAATACCCAGAAGGGAATCTACAGGATTGCCAATCCTTATGTGAGATTCTATTTTCGGTATCTGTTTCCGAACGAAAGTATGCTGCAGCTCCTTTCGCCGGAGGACTTTTATGACAGGAAGGTAGCGGAGTCCTACGATCTGTATGTGGAGGAAGCATATCGTCGAATCTGCCGCGAGTATATGGGCAGGGAATACCGTGCCGTGGGAGAGTGGCTGGGAAAGACAGGGGTGATTGACATTGTGGCCTCTGACGGACAGGGGACAGTAGGTGTGGGTGCCTGCGTCTGGTCCAGAACTATGGAATATCGTGATTATGAATGGCTTTTGTTCTCCATGAAGAAGGCACGTATTGCCAGCACCGATATCAGGCTGTATTGTGAGAAAGGCTTTGACGATGCGCTGCGGCAGAAGGCGGAGGAGGGCAAAGTGAAGCTGCTTGGGATCAGGGAAAGTGAAGGGCGGTAGTTTTTTGGGAAAGAGTTTATTTATTGCGGAGAAGCCAAGCGTTGCCAGAGAATTTGCAAACGCGCTGAAAATAAAGACATCCTCAAGGGACGGTTACCTTGAATCCGAGACGGCCATTGTGACCTGGTGCGTTGGACATCTTGTCACCATGAGTTACCCTGAGGTATATGATGAAAAGTATAAGCGGTGGAGTTTTGACACGATTCCTTTTCTGCCGGAAAAATTCAGATATGAAGTCATTGAAAGCTCCAGAAAACAGTATGGAATTGTCAGTTCCCTGATGAAGAGGCCTGATGTGACAACAATCTATGTCTGCACCGACTCGGGACGGGAAGGGGAGTACATTTACAGGCTTGTGGAACAAATGTCCGGTGTCACCGGAAAGGAGCGCAGGCGTGTCTGGATCGACTCCCAGACGGAGGAAGAAATTTTAAGGGGAATCCGGGAGGCAAAGGATTTAAGCGAATATGATAATCTGAGCGACGCTGCCTATCTGCGCGCCAAGGAAGATTATCTTATGGGCATCAATTTTTCACGTGTATTGACCTTAAAATACGGGAGGACTGTAAAAGATTATCTGAAGCGGGACAGGGCAGTGATCTCCGTTGGCAGGGTCATGACCTGTGTGCTGGGAATTGTGGTGAACAGGGAGCGGGAGATACGTTCCTTTGTAAAGACACCTTTTTACAGAGTGCTGGGAAATTTCAGTCTGAAGGGAAAGAGCTTTTCGGGAGAGTGGAGAGCCGTGAAAGGCTCCCCTTTTTATATGTCGCCGAAGCTTTACAAGGAGAACGGTTTTCGTGAGCGGGTCGATGCAGAACAATTGATTGCCGGTCTGCAGGGGCAGAACACAGTTCAGGGCAGTGGGCAGGAAT
>JAIDME010000403.1 GCA_029050705.1 Acetatifactor sp. | reverse complement strand
GTTTCCGAGGAAATCATCATCCGTGAACACTTCCTTCTCCGTAAACAGAAAATCGCCTGTACATTCCACAAAAAGCCGAGTGTACCCCCAGCCATTCCGCACGATGGTAAGTTCCCTCTCCGTCACGGCATAGGCACCGGTACTTCTGACTGCATCCAGAATCAGCTCCTCTTCCTGTACCAGAAATTCTACCTTCTGTTTCTTATTTACCCGAATCAGAAACTCCTCCATATTCTGTTCCGACCCCTCATAGACGGACAGAGCGCGGTAATCTTCCGCGAACTGCGTATCTGCGCCGGAAAAAACGCTGTAAAAGCCGGGTGAATAAAAGAGTTTGACCGCCTCCTGCCAGTTGCTCTTGGCAAGATTGGCAAAATGAAACAGGTTTCTCACCGCACCGATGGAGGACTCCAGCAGTGCATGCTCCACGGAAACTACAAAGGGAATATAGTATTCCCCCTGATTGCTTATGATATAAAAATTACCCTTTACCACATCCCCTTCCTCCAGGTTTTCACCGTGGAAGCAAAACAGGATTTCCTCATCACAGCCAATAAACTCCTTCGTCAGGCATTCCATTCTCAGGTCGGAGGCCAGTACCGTTCCGTTGGTAAACTGTCCCTGACCGGTATAAATACGAAAGGAGCCCTCGTACATCTCTCCCCTGTTCAGGGAAATCTCTATTTTTGCGCAGGAAAAATCAAGAGACCCATTCTCATAGTCAAAGTTTTCCTCCATAATCTGATCAATAACCTTCTGCATTTGTACTCACCTTTTTTTAGTTTCTGCGCAAAAAAATACCCTATGTTTTATTATACCAAATAATCAAACGCAGGGCAATTTTTTTTATTTCCGTGAGCAATGAGCCAAGTGCCATGCTTGCATGAGCATTTGGCGAATGCCGCGAGAGTCATAATACCAATGTGCCCGAAGGGCACATTCAGCTCTGTTGCGGGGTATTTGACTCAGTTCACACGTCAGCCGGACGCTTTTTAACAATCCCCCTGATACAGAAAGCTCCCAGCGCCGCAGCCAAAACCATAGTCACCACCAGGATTGCCACCCCTCCGCTCTCCGGGATATCCTCCGGAAACAGGCTGTAAAAAGGCTCCACTAAAATACTGGAAAAGTTCATGGATGCATGGAGCAGCATACAGAGCCAGATATCCTGAAACTGCCTGTACACCAGACCCAAAATCAGTCCAAGCGCAAACGCATATGCCCCTTGTACCAGATTGCCGTGCAGGATACCGAAAGCAAGAGCCTGCACAACATTTGCCACCCAGAACTTAGGACTAATCTTTCCGGCCAGCCGGAAGATTACTCCCCGGCATGTCAGTTCCTCGCTCAAAGGAGCAAGAATCGCCGTGGATATCAGGGTTAAAGCTGTAAACTCCGTGATTCCGGCCATCTCCATTAGTTCCTCATATTCCTCCAATGCACCGGGCACGAAAATCTCAACCAGAGAAAGCAGACCGCCAATGGCAAACTGAGCTGCCACTCCCAGAACAATTATCAATAAAATATGGTATGCTTTCGGCTTTTCAGTGCCCTCCGGTCTCTTCTTTTTTCCCCAGGTAAAGTAATACCAGAGCCCGAAGACCAGAACGGCTGCCAACTGACTCACGATCAGAATCGGAACGACATTATCCATGTATTGAGCTGTTACTGCAATCTGCAGATCAGCAAGGGCTAACCCCGGTTCCTTTATCATAGCCATCACGGTAAACACTACCATAACTATTACAGCAATACCCAGCTGGATTGCAAAGAACGCCAGAACCGGCAGCAGAGACACCACGGTCCAGCCTATTTTCTTCATCACATTTTTCATCGGTAACCCCCCATAATCTTACTTTAGCTATTCAGAGCCTATTCCATATTCAGTCTCCTGGTGTTCACCAGCCAGGACACCAGGTACAACAGCGCCGCAAAAACCACACTGAGCACAAGGCTGATTATCATATTTGTGTTGATATAGCTGCCCACGATTGCAGGAGAATCACTTCTGCTGTTGACATATATATTAGTGACGATACCCTCAATGACGGAACTGAAAATACCTTTGACCATGCTGACTGCGATATAGCTCACAATAGCCATCAACACTCTGTGCTTGGTAAAGAGCTGGCCCATGGAAATGGCTCCAAACAGGGTCATAACGCTGGTGAAAGCGCTGAGGATCAGCGAGACGATCATGTATATAAAGTAGCCTCGAAAGCTCATACCAAACGCTTCCTCGATCAGGACAAACATATCTCTCATTTCCGTATCATATACTCTCCAGAATTCCTGCCAGAAATCCGAAAGAGAATACCCTGCAGGCAGCATGGCGCTTATCATGAACGCAAAGAGCCCGAATACGGACAAAATAATGCCCAGAGAAATGATCAGCATCCATATGCCGCTGATCAAAGTTTTGGTAAACAGCAGCTTTCCCTCCGTAACCGGAAGCGTATGAGTCAGATAACCCTCATCCGTGTACATTGTCCTGTAGAAACGTACTCCCAGATATGCTATAATACCCACGGAAACCGCAACCAGCATTATAGCATAAAACAACAATGTACAGACGCTTACAATATTCAGCAGGCTCACTCCGAAGGATGCGCGGGAATAGTAATTGTCGTTCGCCATCTGCTGCCACATGGGCGACTGAAAAGCAAGCCAGCCCAAAAAGGTGACACCCACCAGCACGATCAGCATCAGCCCGCCAATTTTATAAGTACCCTTCCACTCATTCTTTAACAACTTTCCTAACATGCGAACACCTCCCTGAAATAAGCATCCACAGACTTGCCGTGCTGCTCTCTTATATTGTCTACGGAAGTATAGAGCGCCAGATGTCCGTAGCGCATAAAGATCACTTCATCCAATACCTGTTCAATGTCTCCGATCAGGTGAGTGGATATGATAACGGTTGCGTCAGGATTATAGTTATTGATGATCGTTCGCAGAATATAATCCCGGGCCGCGGGATCAACACCTGCGATAGGCTCATCCAGGACATACAGATCCGCCTTGCGGCTCATGACAAGAATCAGCTGCACCTTCTCCTTATTGCCCTTGGACAGAGTCTTCAGCTTTACGGACGGATCAATGTTGAGGCTTTGGAGCATCTCCAACGCCCGCTCCTTCGAAAAGTCCGCATAAAAATCGCAGAAATAATCCAGTATCTGACTGATCTTCTGTCCCCCCGACAGATAAGTGCGGTCCGGCAGATAGGCCACATGCGCCTTTGTCTCCGTCCCAACATACTGCCCGTTGATCTTGATGCTGCCCTGACTGGGGGTCAGCAGACCGTTCATCATTTTGATCAGCGTTGTCTTACCGCTGCCGTTTGGTCCCAGAAGACCTATGATCTTTCCCTTGGGAAGCGTCAATGTAATGTTGTTCACTGCAACATTTCTTGAGTCGTAGGATTTTGTCACTCCTACCAATTCTACCAGTTCATTCATTCCTGTTCTCCCTCATTATTATTCGACATAAAGTGTTTTGCATTCAACAGCTCCACCGTCTCCGATTCCGCGTAGCCGAGTTCTTTCATTCTGGCGAAAAAATTTTCCACCTCCGCCTTTGCCAGACCCGCCTTGATATCCTTTATCCGCTGCTCGTCCTCGGTAACATTTCTGCCGTTGGTCCGCTGTGTCACGATCAGTCCGCTTCGCTCCAGCTCCGCAAATGCCTTCTGCATCGTATTCGGATTCACCGACGCTTCCGCAGCCAGGTCCCTGACACTCGGAAGCTTACCGCCGGCCGGATACTGCCCCGACACAATCTGCATCTGAATCCGGTCTACAAGCTGAGCATATATCGGTCTGTCATTATCCAGTTCCCATGCCATTTTCATCTTCCTTTCTGTATTTTTGTATTAAGTTCATAATACAACAATACACCTTCTCAGACATTTCGTCAAGTACTTTTTGCACTTTTTTTCAAAATGGGCATATAAATACAATAACAAACCTTTTGAGGTTCATTATGTCCGAAAAAAATTTACTCAGAAATAGCCTCTCCGTCCCTGAGCTGACTGCTTCCCAGGAGCCGGAGTCCAATGAACCGGCTTCAAGTGAGCCGACTCCAGGCGAGTCCGGGCTCAATGATCCGAGTCTCATGGACACACGGTATTCCGGGACCCTGAAAATCAGCGTTGTCTCCAGCATAGGACTGATCCCGGTAGAAGATGCCACTGTCACCATCTCCTACACCGGAGATCCGGAAAGCCCCCTGAAAGTACTTACCACTGACAGTTCCGGGCAGACACCCACCATAGAACTATCCGCCCCTCCCATCGAGCTTTCCCTGAATCCGGACGCAACCCAGCAGCCCTATTCCGAATACAACATCTCCGTCACCGCCGACGGATACGAACCTGTGTATGTATCCGGTTCCGAGATTCTGGCCGATGAGCTGTCCCTGCAGACCATCCGCATGAACCCCCTGGCCACAACCGACGAGGATGAAAAAGTCGTCACCATCCCCGCACACACCCTCTGGGGAGAATACCCGCCAAAGATACCGGAGGATGAGATCAAACCAATGACGGAAACAGGGGAAATCGTTTTAAGCCGTGTGGTCATACCGGAGTACGTTATCGTCCACGACGGCGTTCCCGGCGACCCTTCCGCACCGAACTACTGGGTCCGCTACCGGGACTACATCAAGAACGTGGCCTCCTGCGAGATATACTCCACCTGGCCTGAAAGTGCCATATATGCCAATGTTCTGGCCATCCAGTCCTTTACATTAAACAGAGTTTACACGGAATGGTATCGGAACCAGGGTTATAACTTTACCATCACTTCTTCCACGGCCTACGATCAGAAATGGATATACGGCAGAAACATCTATGAAAACATAGATTATCTCGTAGATACCATCTTTGCCAACTATCTGTCCAGGCCGGGAGTACGACAGCCTATATTTACCTCCTACTGCGACGGCAACAGAGTAACCTGCAACGGCTTAAGCCAGTGGGGTTCCAAATACCTGGGGGATCAGGGCTATTCCGCCATCGAGATTATACGTTACTACTACGGAAATGATATGTATATCAATACCGCTGAAATTGTTTCCGGCGTGCCCTCCTCCTGGCCCGGCTACGATTTAAATATTGGTGCCTCCGGCGACAAGGTGCGTCAGCTCCAGACCCAGCTGAACCGCATCGCCCGCAACTACCCGGCCATCCCCACCATAACAGCGGACGGTATATACGGCTCCGCCACTGCAGACGCTGTCCGCACCTTCCAGGGCATTTTCAATCTGCCCCGGACAGGAATAACCGACTATCCCACCTGGTACGAAATATCGGAAATCTATGTGGGCGTGTCCAGAATATCGGAACCGGGAACGTGAGACAAATACTGCTGTGCATGAAAAGCCGGTACACGGATGAAACCATGTACCGGCTCTTATGTAATGCGGCCTCGCCGACAAACTTATACCCTCTTGAATCTCTCAACCTCATCAGACAGCATCTGGGAAATATTTTTACTGTTTTCAGTTTCCGCCTGAATCTGATTCATCGCATCCACCAGACTGACCGCGTTATCCGCCACGCTGACCACTCCCTTCGCGCTCTCGTCAACCGCAATCGAAATGTCACTGATGCCCGTGTTCATGGCCTGCATCGTCTCCTCAATCTCGCCGGCATTGCCTGCGAATTCATTCAAAATGTCATTGACGCTGTCCGCATCCTGCTGATACTGGTCTACCACCTCCACAAAGGTGTCGTAGTCCTTCATTACCTTTTCGTCAATAAATTTCAGCATCATCTCAGCATTGCTTGCGAGCCGCTCCACCGCCTCTGTAACCGTAGCGCTGATGCTCTGAATATTGCTTGCGGTAGATGCGCTGCTGTCCGCCAGGCCTCTGATCTCATCGGCCACAACCGCAAAGCCCCTGCCTGCGTCTCCCGCTCTCGCCGCCTCAATGGATGCGTTCAGGGACAACAGATTGGTCTGGCTTGAAATGCCCAGAATGTCCTGGGTCAGTTCATTGATCTTCTCAACGCTGCGGCTGTCCTCCAGTGCTGCACTCAGTGTCTCCCGGATACGCTCAATATTTGTTGCCGTCTCTTCCTTGCTCTCCAATGTATCATGGTGCATCTCGCCCGCACGATTCTTAATATCCCGCACCAGATGTACGCCATCCTGCACATGACTGTTCATCTGCTGGATCTCTGTCATGACCGCATCACTGCCGGAGGCAATCTGTCCCAGCGTAGCAGAAATCTCTTCCATGCTTGCCGACATCTCTTCCATTGCCGCAGACACGCTGCCTGCATTCTCATTGGATGTACCGACCTCATTATTTATCGTCACAGCGGAATTCCTCAGGTTCTCGGACTCCGTCTTCAGCTTGCGCATAATGAGCTGCAGCTGCTCTATAAAATTATTGACTCCTACCGCCATCTGACCGACTTCGTCACCGGATGAAACAGTAATGCGCTCCGTAAGATCTCCCTCATCATTTGCAATCTTCCGTACAATATCGTCCACCTGTTTCCTGGACTTCTTTGCAGGCCCGGACACTGTCATCGCCACCACAGCCAGTCCCGCAAGGGCAGCGGCTATATTAATACTGCACATAATTATGTCAAATGTGCGGGTGCCGGATATTTTCACAGTGGTTCTTTCCATAATGTACCGGCAGTATGTATCCATCGCCTCCTCAAATTCTTCCTCCCTGGCCATCATGTCATTGATATAGCCTGACAGCAATGATGCCTCTTCTGTAAACGACGCCCTGTCAAATGCCTCGGAAGCTGCAATGAGTTTTTCGGCACAGGATGCCAGACCGGAAACCGACTGCAGATATGCATCAGCCACCGATATCAGTGTCTCATCCCCCGTATTCTGCGCAAGTCCATACAATTCTGCACCATAGCTTTTTGCTTCTTCGTTCGCTTTTTTTAATATCGAGCGATAAAAATCAGAAGCTTCACCCACCTGCTCATAATTAAGCAGAGCGGAATACATCTGCATCTTCTGAATGGAAGCATCCAACTGCCCGTTGACACGCTCCATGGCCAGACAGGTCGACCCGACTACTTCATTATAATTTCCGATCACTCCCAGCGCACCGATGTCACATATGATCGTGAACACGATAACAACTGTCATAGTCACAAATGTGCCGAAAACTTTTGCGCCAATACTGCCTTTTCTTACTCTTTTCGCCATATATTTATCCTCTCTTTTCAACCAAATAGGTAAATTTCTCAGAACAAGAAGCCTTATGGGATAAATTATACAACTTTTTTTATAAAAAGGGTAGTATTTTAATAAAAATAAACTTACAAAAAAACAAAAGTCTTTCCGTCTGCAGGGGACTATTACATTCATTACCTTGCCAGCAGCATTACCTTGCCAGCAGCATCATTATGTCATTGCTTCTGGCAATAAATTTTGTCATAGCTTCCGGAGACAGCGGTGCATGCTGTATCTTTGCCAGGTCATAGAGCTGTTCACAGATCATCGCCACATTCTCACCGTCCCTGTGCTCGGTGACATACTGCACCAGCGGATGATTGGCATTCAGAATCAGGGTCTCTCCCTCGCCGCCGAACGCTCCCATGTCCATACCGGGCATGGAATACATTTTCATCATATCCTGCATACGCCTGGTCTCCTCGGACAGTGTGATCACGGAAGAAATTTTCTTGTTCTTCAGCTTGTCTACCTTTATGGTAATTTTATCATTTTTCAGAGCCTTCTTCATAATCTGGGCTATCGCCTTTGCCTGCTCCTCAAACTCCTCCTGAGCCTTCTTTGAAGTCTTGCTCTTCAGGGCATCCGTCACATCGGCGTCAATTCTCTGGAATTTCACGCCCTCGTTTTTGGACTCCAGCTGGGAGATGAAGGGCTGGTCGATGTTGTGCGTCAGGATGACTGCATCCATCTTAGCTGCCTTAAACATGTTGATGTACTGGCTCTGCTGCTGCTCGTCCGTGACGTAGTATATGATCTTCTCCTTCTTTTCCTCCGGCTCCTCAGCGTCCTCGGCAGCTTCGCCGCTGCCCGCATCCGCAGCACTTCCCTCAGTGACAATCTCCGCTTCCACCTTCTCTCCGTTCTCATCTACGGCACTTTCCGTCTTGTCGGCTTCCTCCGTATCCACAGGCTTAGTCTCCAGACACTCAGGCAGGGTCAGATACTTGCCATCCAGATTCTTAAACAGGATGTAATCATTCATCTTCTCGCAGAACTTATCATCCTTCAGGCAACCGAACTTGATGAAAGGACTGATGTCATC
>JAIDME010000402.1 GCA_029050705.1 Acetatifactor sp. | reverse complement strand
ATACAACCCCACCCACATAGCTCTGTATATACCTGGCTCTTTATATTATTATGCAAAAGGTGAAAATTCGTGCCAGTCCACAGGTAAACATCAATAGTTTTGGGGTTGTAAATATCTTTCCGATAAGGTAAAATATGGTATCATTCCTATAAAAAGAAAGGAACCCGAAGATGAAACCGCATTGGAAAATCTACCTGCACGCAGGGATCAGTATCTTTATTCTTTTCCTGTGTATCCATTATTGGGACAGCTTTATCAATTTCATGAGACTGCTTCTGGCGGCGGCTGCGCCGCTTCTGACGGGATGTATATTGGCCTACATTATCAACATCCCCATGAGCTTTTTTGAGCGTCACTACTTTCCCAGGAGTAAAAAGCCCGCTGCATTCAAAAGCCGCAGACCGGTTTGCATGCTGCTGTCATTCTTATGCGTAATCGCCGCCGTATTGTTATTGCTGCGCATCGTCATTCCCGAGCTCAGCCGCTGCATTACGCTTTTGCTGACGAATGTACCCGCAGCCCTGGAAAAAATAGGAGCTTATCTGGCTGAGGCAGCATGGCTTTCCGAATATATTCAGAAATTTTTCAATGATATAGACTGGCAGCAAACCCTTTCCAAAATTGTCAGTTCCATCCTGGGCGGCCTGGGAAACGCGGGAGATTATGCGGTGAATATCGTTTCCAAAACCGTTTCCACCGCCGCAAACGGAATGATTGCCTTTATCTTTTCCGTTTACCTGTTATCCGGCAAGGAAACCCTTGGCCGGCAGCTGAACAAATTGTCAAACCGCTATCTTAAGCCAGGCTGGCTTGCAAAGATTTCACATGTGATGACTATTGCCAATGACAGCTTTCACCGTTACATTGTAGGCCAATGCACTGAGGCCGTGATTCTGGGTGCCCTCTGTACTCTGGGAATGCTGCTCTTTCGGTTCCCCTATGCGGCAGTGGTAGGCGTTACCGTTGGATTTACTGCCCTCATCCCTGTTGCGGGAGCTTACATCGGCGGGGTTGTAGGCTTTTTGCTGATTCTTACCACCTCGCCACTCCAGGCGGTTTTGTTCGTTGTGTACCTGGTCATCCTCCAGCAGCTGGAGGGCAACATTATCTATCCAAAAGTGGTGGGAACTTCTCTCGGACTGCCCGGCATCTGGGTACTGGCCGCAGTCATTATCGGCGGCGGGGTCAGTGGGATCGGCGGTATGCTGATCGGCGTTCCACTAAGTGCATGTATCTACCGCCTGATCCGTGAGGATGTACAAAAAGCACAATAGAAAACAGCTGCGGAACAGATAGTTCATCTGTCCTGCAGCTGTTCTTTATTCCCTGCCTTACAAGCTCTCATCTACTGCGGCGCCCTTTATGTCCTCATCCAGAAGGTTCATCTTTCTGATCATATCCTGAACCTCCTTCTGCACATCCTCCACAGACTTCGTCATATCGGAAAATTCTTCGGGACTCAGTTCCTCCAGCCATGCCTCTTCCTCTTCTCTCTTCTCCTTCTCCAGCTGCTCTTCCTTCTCTTCCCGCTCTTCCCTGATCTTCTCCGCCTGCTCTTCTCTCTTCTCGGCCTCCTCGTCGACATGGTCCATGCCTTCCTGCCAGCCCATACCGATGGCTTCCTCTCTTGCCGCATCCATGATGTCATCCGCCTGCTTCCGGGCATCCGCCATGGCATGATGCTTCAGGCGCTCCAGACGGGTGCCGCGGATAGAGGCGTTCTCTCCCTGAATTTCACCCTGATTTTGAGCCAGCTTCTGCTCCTGAACCTTCCGCTCCTGCTTCAGATTCTCCATATCCCGGAGATACTGTTCCTCGCTGATTTCCCCGTTTGCCTTTGCCTTTTCCAACACCTCCTGACGCCTGTCAATATCGTCCAGCCCGTTCTGAAGTTCCCTGCTCTCCGCCGTCAGTTCTTTCACATGCCGACGGCTCTCCTCCATACTCTCATCAATTTTAAGGTCAGTATGAAATGCCTCTCCCACGACCTTCATCGCCTTCTCCTGGGCCTTGGCCTTTTTTTCCGCGATTCTGTCCTGAAGAGTACCCTCCTGATTATTCTTAAGATTACCCGCAAAAACAGTCTTTCTGTTTTCCTGCTCCCTGCCTGCTCCATCCGCGGCCGCACTGCTGCCGGGCTGCCCGCCTGCATACAGTGTAATATTATTATCCACCTTCATACACATTTACCCCCATCCTACATTATATATCGGCTTATATTCTGAAATCATTCGCAGATTTCATGTCCTCCCGGCCTGCCGTTCATGACATCTGCACTGTATTCTTCCTTCCGCCCGCAGTCAGCCCGCAAACTGGGAATTATACAGATTTGCATAGAAGCCGCCCTTCGCCAGCAGACTTTCATGGCTGCCCTGCTCGATAATGTTGCCGTCCTTCATGACCAGGATAATATCCGCCTCCTGAATGGTGGAGAGCCTGTGAGCCACGATAAAGCTGGTCCTTCCCTCCATCATAGTGGCAAAGGCGTTCTGAATTTTCAGTTCCGTGCGGGTGTCTATGGATGAAGTAGCCTCGTCCAGAATCAGCATGGGCGGAAGGCACAACATCACTC
>JAIDME010000401.1 GCA_029050705.1 Acetatifactor sp. | reverse complement strand
CATGCGGCCCGGGAAGTCGGCTTTGTGTATTGACCGCCATGATGGCAAAGCCGTCAGTTGCATTTGGGGGAAAATACCGCATTATTGATTTCCCTCTCTCCAACTGTATCAATTCCGGAGTGGATACGGTCGGTGTCCTGACACAATACAGGCCGTTAAAGCTGAATTCACATATCGGAATCGGTATTCCCTGGGATTTGGACCGCAACATCGGAGGCGTCACAGTGCTTCCCCCCTACGAAAAGAGCTCCAACAGCGAATGGTACACCGGTACGGCGAATGCGATTTACCAGAACATGGAATATATGGAAAGCTTTAATCCGGATTATGTGCTGATTCTTTCCGGCGACCATATTTATAAGATGGATTATGAACTCATGCTTGATTTTCATAAGGCGAACAATGCGGAGGTCACTATTGCGGTAATGCCTGTTCCCATTGAGGAGGCCAGCCGTTTCGGAATTATGATTACCGATGAAAACAAACGGATCACCGAGTTTGAGGAGAAACCGGAGCATCCGAGAAGTAACCTGGCCAGCATGGGTATTTATATATTCAGCTGGAAGACGCTGAAGGAGGCCCTCATTGCAATGGCGGAGCAGCCGGCGCTGGATTTCGGAAAGCATATCATTCCCTACTGCCATGAGAAGGGCGCGCCGCTGTATGCCTATGAGTATACGGGATACTGGAAGGACGTGGGGACTTTAAGTTCCTACTGGCAGGCGAACATGGAGCTGATTGACATTGTGCCTGAATTCAACCTGTACGAGGAGTACTGGAAGATTTATACCAAGAGTGAGATACTGCCGCCTCAGTATCTGTCCGAGGATAGTGTTGTAGAACGCAGCATTATCGGTGAGGGTTCCAATATTTACGGACAGGTATACAGTTCCGTGATCGGCTGCGGTGTCACCATTGGAAAGGGCACTGTGATCCGTGATTCCATTATTATGAACCAGACGCAGATTGGTGACGGATGCCAGGTGGATAAAGCGATTGTAGCCGAGGAAGTAAAGATTGGGAACAATGTAAAGCTCGGCGTCGGCGAAGAAGCGGAGAACAACACTGCACCTCACATTTACAACAGCGGTCTTGTGACCATTGGAGAAAAAAGTGTGATTCCGGATGGCATTACAGTGGGAAAGAATTCGGTTGTCTTCGGCGTGACCACGGCTGCCGACTATGAGAATTTTTACCTTGCAAGCGGAAAAACATTGATTAAGGCAGGTGAATAACAATGAGAGCAATCGGAATTGTTTTAGCAGGCGGAAACAATCGCAGAATGAAAGAATTGTCCCAGAAGAGAGCCATCTGTGCGATGCCCGTTGCAGGCAGCTATCGCAGCATTGATTTTACTTTGAGTAATATGTCAAACTCCCATATACAGAAGGTGGCTGTGCTGACCCAGTATAACGCGAGAAGTCTGAATGAGCATCTGAGCTCGTCCAAGTGGTGGGATTTCGGACGTAAGCAGGGAGGGCTGTGTGTGCTGACGCCAACGGTGACATCGGACAACAGCAACTGGTACAGAGGAACTGCAGATGCAATTTACCAGAATCTGTCCTTTTTAAAGAACAGTCATGAGCCCTATGTAGTGATTGCGTCAGGGGATGGTATCTACAAGATGGATTTCAACAAGCTGCTGGAGTATCATATTGATAAGAAGGCAGATATTACCGTAGTCTGTCGGGAGATGGAGCCGGGGACCAATGTGGAGCGGTTCGGCACCATACGCATGAATGAGGATTACCGTGTGGAGGAGTACGAGGAAAAGCCGCTTCAGGCGAAGACCAGTACTATCTCCTGCGGCATCTATGTATTGCGCCGCCGTCAGTTGATTGAGATGATAGAGAAGTGTGCGGAGGAAGACAGATATGACTTTGTCAGGGATATTTTAATCCGGTACAGGGGGCTGAAGCGGATATACGGGTATAAAATTAAGGACTATTGGCGTAACATCGCTTCCGTGGAGGATTATTTCAATACCAACATGGATTTCCTGAAGCCGGAGGTCAGAAACTATTTCTTCAGCCAGTATCCTGATATTTATTCCAAGGTGGATGACCTGCCGCCTGCAAAGTATAATGTTGGCTCCCAGGTGCGGAACAGCCTGGTTTCCAGCGGATGTATCATCAACGGGAGGGTTGAGAATTCCGTTATCTTTAAGAACAGCTTTATCGGAAATAACTGTGTTATCAAGAACTCTATTATTTTGAACAATGTGTATATTGGAGATAATACCTATATCGAAAACTGTATTGTGGAAAGCCGCGGTACGATTCGAACCAACTCCCATTTTGTGGGCGAGGACGGCAAGATTCGAATCGTGGTTGAGAAAAACGAAAGATATAATATGTAGGTAACAGTCGTTTTCGCATGGCGAACTGTTGCAGGCATAATGTTTTACAGACTGAGGGAGGTGTACAAATGCAGATTACGGATGTTCGCGTAAGAAAAGTTGCTAAAGAAGGCAAAATGAAAGCCATTGTATCCATCACCCTGGACGACGAGTTTGTGGTACATGACATCAAGGTTATTGAAGGGGATAAGGGTCTGTTCATTGCCATGCCAAGTAAAAAGGCAACGGATGGGGAATACAGAGATATTGCTCATCCTATCAATTCAGCTACCAGAGACAATATTCAGAAAATCGTTCTGGAGCATTTTGAAAAGGCAATGCTGGAGGCGGAGGAAGACGGCAGACTGGGCTGAAATATTAGCCGCCGCACAGGTGGAATATTTTTCGGGTCTGTTTGTGATGCAAAAAAACTGCTGCAGTAGAAATACTGCGGCAGTTTTTTCGGTTACTTAAATTCCATACATTACAATTCCCAAACACGCCGATATGGCAATCAGCATAATTGAGGAGAGTTTCCTTTTCATGACTGTCTTCGATCCATACATAACTGCTGTCAAGATAACGGTAATGATTACTGTACGTATATTTATGGAAATACCGTTTGCAAAAGAAAAGCAGTTGCTGATTGTCAAATAAACCCCGGTAGCAAGAATAATTCCGATAATACAGGGCGTTAATCCGCTCAATACAGCCTGCACATATTTATTTTTCAGCAGAGCTTTAAGTGCAGCCATAATAAGCAGTATAATGATAAAAGCAGGAGATATTACTGCCAATGTGGCCAGCACGGCACCCAAAAATCCGGCCTGGCTGCTTCCTATATAGGTGGCAAGATTTACCATGATAGGACCGGGTGTGCTTTCACTGACTGCGATCATGTATGTCAGCGTTTCATCGTCCAGCCAGCCATATGAAAGTACCACATCCCGGATAAGGGGAATCGCCCCATATGCACCGCCAAAGGAAAAGCAACCGACACGCAGAAATGCAAAAATCAACTCAAGATAAATCATTTTCCGCACCACCTTTCGGCCTTGGCATCCCCATAATTATAAATACAGCAAGGCTGATTACAGAAGCTATAAGCATTAAGCAAATGGAAGAGAAGTTCAGGGAGAAAATATTAATAAAAAGCATGGCAGCAAAGGAACAAGTCAGGATGATAAGTGATAAAATACTTCTATGCATTTTCCTGATCATATTAAAAGCGGCGTTCATGATCAAAATCCCAACTGCGACTTTTATACCCTGAAAAGCATTTGCTATTAATGTAATTTCAAGAAAATGATCCAAAAACATGGATATCGAGAAAATTATGATAAAAGATGGCAGTACTACTCCTAAAGTGGCAGCCAATGAACCCCAAAAACCTGCCCGTCTGAATCCCACAAAAGTGGCACAGTTGATCGCAATCGGACCGGGGGTGGATTCCGCAATCACAGTGACATTCATCATATCATCATGAGAAATCCATTTCTTCTTTTCTACACAGATATTTTCAATAATAGAAATCATTGCATAACCGCCGCCAAATGTGAACAGACCGATTTTGGCAAAAGTAAAAAAAAGCTCGCACAAAATGTTCATTGTCTTTCCCCTCGTAACTGACATGGTAACGAAAGGATTATACCATAAACACACAGCGATTCCAAATACTTTGTCTGCCATGACAACAGAACCGGATACATCCACAGGCTCCGGAAGCCCATATGATGTAATACGTTATGGTTTTCTTTTTTGCTGCTCCGCAGTATCATTAATTGGTTTTTTGTCAGTTAAAAATGACTTCCGGAATCGCGATAAGACTTGGTCAAAATGCGCTGTATTTCCTTCAGGGTATACCGTCCCCGGTTTTCAAGCCCCACGAACTCCGGCCGGGCGGGATAAGTCACGAACATGTCTTCTCCATCGGCGCATCTGGCCCAGATGAACACGGTATACAGCATTGTGGAGTGGGCAATGATATAGTCGTCATAATCAATTCCGGCCAGATCCTCCTCGATGATGTCATAGGTCAGTCCGGAAAATGCATAAGGGACGGAGACGGAGATATTGTTCGGCAGCGAGGAGCCCATACCCCAGCGGGGGATGCCGTTCTCGTCCAGGGTGTAGACGGAGTATGCTCCGTCCTCTGCAGAACCGCTGATGCCCTCGCTGGAACCGGGAACGATATAGAGTGGTTCGGTGGTAAGAATCTGGCTGAAATCTGTCAGATCATCTGCCAGGAACCAGTCATTGTAAAGGGTTCGATATATCTCCATGACCCCCGGAACACCCTCAAATGCTGCCTCTGCTTCGGCCGAAAGCCCCGGCGTGAAGTCTTCCCGGTGGGCATCCGGAAGCGCGTGGTCGCCACTTCCCCAAAAGCCATTATCGAAGCCTCCGGAGTGATAGGAGCCGCCGTTTATGCCTGACCGGAGCAGATTCATCAGCACCAGTGCGCCCATCCCCGTCACAAGGCACAGACTGGCCGCCAGGGCGCACCATTTTTTCCATGTGGGATGTTTTTTCCGCCATAGAATGGGCTTCCCTGCTGAAACGCAATCTTTCCGTTTGCTGGACTGTGCCTCTTCTACAAATTCATCTTTGACATTTGTGATGCTGTCATACAGCTTTTTTACCTCGGCTTCTCTCATGAATAATCCCTATACCTTTCCGTAAACTGAAAATTTCTGACAGAATTGTCATAATGAGGTGCTGCAGACCTATAGATACCCCTCTTGCTCAAGCGTGGCTTTCAGGTTCTGTCTGAGCCGGTACATCCGTTTTGCCAGGCGGCCCTGGGTTATGCCGCATTTCGCTGCAAGGGCATTGACTGCTTCCCCGTTCCAATAACGCCGCATGAAAAGGATACGGTCATTCTTTGGAAGGGATGCCAGCCACACATTAATGATTCCGGTCAGCTCTTTTTCTTCGATTGCATGTTCCACGGTTCCGGGCGAAGGAATGCATTCCTCCAGTTCGTTCAGGAGCAGTTCCATGCCGGAATATCTCTTTTTGCAATGATTTTTGTTCCATAGATTGATTGCGAGGTTGCGCACCACCCTGCCAAGCCATGCGCCGAATTTATCGGGCCGTGTGGGGGGGATGGAGTTCCAGGCCTGCAGATAAGTGTCGTTCACGCACTCTTCCGCATCGGCATCTATGGAGAGGATATTCCGTGCCAGATTGTGACAGAAGACACCATATTTAGCGGCAGTCTGGGAAATTGCCGCTTCATCGCGCCTGAAATACAGGTCGATAATCTGTGAATCATCCATTTCAATACCTATGCCTTTCTGCAGCCTTTGGAACATCGGGAGCTATCTATAAAGACAGGATTTCTGCAAGGATATTCCCGATATTTTAATATTTAGATATGAATCTGTAAATTTATTGTTCTATAACTGATCTGACAAGCTGCCATGCAATGCTCCCTTTCCGCAATAAAGATAAAGCATTTTCATACTTTACCCATTCCGCAGAATCTACTTCTCCGGATAGCTTAAAATCCTGTTTTTTAACGGCAGCTTTATATCCCAGCATTAACATTTCTTTTTTTTCATAAGGATAGCTTCTGATAAACTCCAGTTTTTCAACTTTCTGCCCTATTTCCTCCTGAACCTCGCGAATGACAGTATCCTCCGCTGATTCTCCGATCTTCATTATACCGGCAACGCAGACATAATTTGCTGTGGAGACGTAGTTTTGGCGTAAAAGAGCAATCTCGTTGTATTCATTCACAACTGCAGCAATGATACTGGTGGTAAACATATCCCATAACGGAATATTGCAATTCTCACAAAACGGGATCATACCTTCATCACCGATTTCTTTACTGATAAGTTTTGTGCCGCAGTGCGGGCAATATGTAAATCGCATGCTTATTCCTCCTCAAATATTTCCTGATTGTCTGCTTCAATTATTTTTGTGGTATATCTGCGAAACATTCACAATCAAACCATTTCGGTTCCTCCTCCCATTCCGGATCTTCCTCCCAATAGGAGAATATGAAATCTTTATACTCATCCCAGTTCTGCAAACTGATTTTATTATTTTGGTTGCCCTCAAGATAATAACTGATGCGTCCGTTTTCCTCCAGCACAAAATGAATCAATTCATGAATATTCCCGTCATCGGTATAAGTACAATATAATTCCTGCTCATCATCGTAATCATAGACCACACCGTTGGCATATACCCCAAAACCTATATGCGATGTATGAGTTTCAAAGCAATCAAAGCAGATCAGTTCATTGCCGCAAACACCCAATATGTACATTAATTCGCTTGGGCTGTTGATCATCTTGAACACGAGCTCCGCATTGCCATCACTATTGACATCCACAAGAGAAAAACTTTTCCAAAAAACAATCTGCTCGTCTTCATAATCCCTGTCATCAAAGAAACTCAGTTCGGTGTTATAACGATCATCATCTTCCGGCACAAACGGATTTTTTACACTGATCTCATTCCGCAGGAAAGCAGCATACAAGGGATGGATATCAAAATCCGCCAGGAACGCCTTTGTGTTCTCCTGAAGAGACTCTGTGTCAATTTCCCAATCAATGGAATACCTTTTCCCGGTAATGTGATACAGCGCAGATGCCTTTCCTCTGAGCAGAGTTTTGCCTTTTTCCTGATACAGTCCTATAAATTCTGCCTGCAGATCATCAAAGGTTTTATCACTTTCGGAAAAATTCAGTCCATAGGCATCTCCTATCAGTCCTTCTATAGAATATGTGTCCTTCATCGTAAATCCGTTGATACCATCTGCAAAGTCAATGCCTTCAATGCCCTCAAAAGCCTCCATTCCCTGCAACATATAAAGTCTGCCGGCGCTTTTGTCCACCTGGTAATCCCTTACCGGAAAAATTTGCAGCACCTCCTCCGGAGTCCGGATATAAATGGCGTAGCCCTTTACCGCCACGGCAGCGTCATCCACAAAGCAGGAATATAATTGGATAGAATCCCTGTTGAATTCGCACGCACAATCTTTCAAAAAGATTTCCAGGCCGATGTCCATTCCGTTATAAATCAATGTATAACTGTCCGCAGCGGCATCCGGTATAGCTGTGGCGGGTACATATAATTCCTCTTTTTCTTCGCCCGCCCGGCCGACATTATTTTTCCGGACTGCCCCTCCCGGGTTCTGCCCGTCTGCAGCGGTATCGCGAATGTGAAGATACAGTAAATAAAGACATGCGCTCAGCCATAAAATAAAGACGAGGGCTGCAAGGAACATCATCCTTTTTTCTACTGCTTTTTTAGCAGGTATTTCGCTTTTGGGCGCAGGCATATTGATGCTTACATTCGGCATATCATCTTGCAGACAGAATAAAGCAAAATCTCTGACCAGTGCTTCTCCGTTGGCTTCAATATTCTGTGTTGCAATAATATCATAATATTCCAATTCATGGATTAAAAGGGGTATTTCTTTACCGAACTTGTCCTTTAGGAACCCTGAGGCCTGGATATCCTTTACAACCAAAACAAGCAATTTTACAAAGGCTTCCGTAATCTCATCTTCCTGATCCCATAACCCCTGTCCATGAATCCAGTTTCTGACATCCTCCGCTGTGTCGCAGCGTCCCAGGCACAACTCCTCATTCTGGAGCCAAAAGGCATAATTCCATCTGGCCTCCTGCTCGTCAGAAGCCTTCGGCAGGCTTGCCTGAAACTGACTTTCGGTATTATATCCTAACACAGCCACCGGTCGGCGTGGATCATCATTCTCGTCATTCACATACAGTGAGATAGCATAGATATCATCTTCCTGCCATTCGGATATCTTCTGTTTTATCAATTGCTGTATTTTTTCCTTCAGATCTGTTTTATCCGTTATTCCGGCTTCTGCCATACCCGACAGATCAGAATACAGTATTTCAAGATTGACTTCTGTGAAACAAACAGCCACGCCCATACGGGATTTCAGAATAT
>JAIDME010000400.1 GCA_029050705.1 Acetatifactor sp. | reverse complement strand
CCATATAGCTGTCACCTGCATCTCCGAAATCCATAAATCCGGCCCTTGAACGACAGGGAATTCCCTTTGCCTTTAAAATTGCACTAAATAATACAGAAGCCTGTCGGCAGGATACGGTAATTCTTTTAGTAACGTCTCTGTTCTTTGTAAATCCAGTTTCATCCAGGCGTAAAATACCGGCAATCATTGAAACAGCAGTTATGTACAATTCATCTTCATTTTTGAAGCGATACTTCGGATAGGACGCAAATTTCCCAAAATAAGTATCTTCTAAATAAGGAGATGGCTCTGTAAAATACATTGATGGATGGGTAATCTGGTCACAGACCAACATTCCTATGGAAGGTATGTCATCCGGCAACGATAATACAAAATCTTTATACATCCCTACATATGTATAAACACTGGTTTCCAAATAACGCTGATAAATTTTTTTATCCATGTGCTTTCTATAACCTCCTGCTTTTTAAGCGGGCGCCTGCTGTGATTAAATGCTATCAAAATAAAAAAATTATGTCAACGTATATTTAATATTTATTTAGTATTGTTCATTTCCTTGCCGTATAAATATATCTGGCCATTTCTTTTTCAAATTGTTGATATGATCCTTCGGCACACTTCGTCTGCATCATCAGCATATCGAACCATTGAATACGCCCCTCGTTTTCAAACTCGGCTTCATGAATAATGGCCGCCTCTCTTTTCTTTTTAAGTAACTCATAGGTTTGCTTTGTAATATTTCTTGCCTCAAAGTTCATTTCGTTATTTTTCAGGGCCTTAGCCAATTCTGTAGTATTTTCATCAGATGTCCTCGGAACCAGCTCACCCTCCGTATATCCTGCAAACAAAATGCCGTCGGATTTTAACCATCTCTTGATTTGTCCTACAAAAGCGCTCATATCTTTGGAAAAGTACATGGTATCCATAGATACAACTATATCAAAAGAATTATCCGGATACTCAATCTCACCTATTATTCCCTCATTGAATTCTGCCTTTTGAGTAAATAGCTCTCTGGCATTTATTATTGCCTTATGGGAGTAATCAAAGCCATGAATAAATGCACCTGTCTTTTTTTGTAAATATCCCAACATTTTTCCGTTTCCGCAGCCAACATCCAATATATGAACATCTTCTCCTGCCGGAATATACGGCAATATCATATCTATTTGCCCAATGTCGCTAAATCCGTCTTGTGAAAAATCCTGCCCGAACGAATCATAACAAAAATTTTTAAATGCAATAGATTTTTCTGCCATCTCATAAAACTCTTCGTATTCATTATAAAAAAGTAATTTTTCTTTTTCCATAAAGACTCCTCAACTTTCCCAAAGTTTTTTTGCTTGCTGATAAACGGGAACTACCTAAGCCGCTTCTATTCCGAAACCTTTTCTCTGATAGCGCTCGTCAATGAATAATTGGCTGAAGTCATAAGCATTCAGCTCATCACAATCGTAATATAACGCCATCCCCACACAGGAATGTCATCATAATTAATAACATAGGCATTGCTTCTGCTCTCCCGATATGCATAAGCTCTTGCCAATAATCTCGCACTGTCGGATACATACTGCCTTTGCTCCTCTGATACTTTTAGTCCCAGTCTCCAGTTTCCGGGGTTTATTTCTTCCAATCTGATCATTGTTTCATTTCCTCCCATGCAGTACTACAAAATAAATTTATTGGTCAATATTTAATTTGGCATATACATATGTATCTTTCCAAATCGCTTTTTCGTTCTCATCTTTCCAGAAATACACATTTTTTCTAAAATGGGCCTCGCGCTGAAATCCCAACGCCTCAAGTAATTTCCATGAACTCTTATTGTCGGGATCACATTCTGCATATATCCTATGTATACCAGTTGAAAATGCTTGTTGAATTAATACTTTGCAACTTTCAACAGCATAGCCTTGCCCCCAATAATTTCGATTAAATACATATCCTATTTCCAGTGCTTCAAAATCACGTTTTCCCATATATACATTCCCGATCATTTTGTGGGAGTCTTTCAATTCAACGGCAATCATTTCATCTGTACCAATGCGCCATTCAAGATTTTCTTTTGCTTCATCAAGGGATAGCGGTTTGTATGGTTCATATTCCACAACTTCTTTATCAGACAAATACTCAAATAAATCCTGCAAATCCTCTTTTTTGTACCTTCTTAAAACCAACCTATCCGTTTCTGCTATAATTATTTTGCTCTCCATCTCCATATCCTTTTCCTTAATATATTCGAATTTTGCGTTCTGTTTAGCGATTTGTTTTTGAAAATCCGTTCAAATCAGTAAGACACTTCTATAAATATCCCAAATACTCCGTGCATTGTCCGGCACAGTTTGTTATATAATCACGTATATGCTGCTCTGATATATATTCGGTATGAAGCAAAATGCTCTTCTTATTATTGTAATCAAAAATCAGTTTTTCCTTCCAGCCTTTAACATCCTCTGCATCAATCAATCCTTCTAATGAATATGCTTTTCCTCTATTTAAGGCTTCTATTATACGAGGAGCATTCCTCTCCCAAAACATCAGTTGTTCTATTTGCTCACAGTCTGCATAATAAGCCTCATTCATCGACATATTCTGTAATGGTGCTTTTAGAAATTCTTCTTTAAATGGTACTCTGACAGAATGATACCAAATCATATCCGACAGCAAATGAACAAGGTAGCCAACTACAAAATCCTTATTTTCAGATGTAGAGTATTCATCAAAAAATGTATCAAAGTAGCTTATATGACTATTACTGTTAAATCTATAGTGCGATATATCCTTTAGTTCTCTGGTATAATTCTTTTTAACATGAACTGCATCCGGAGCAATACTCCCTAACAGGAAATCACTATACGAGAGAAATGAACCGGGTTTTTCTGAATATATTCTATCCGCGATCAGCAAGTGCATCATCGGTTGTGCCATATTAATCCTCCTCAGCAGTTCTTCACATCTTTACAACTTTCAAAGATACCTTAAATAATAGATGTCATTTCCTTCCATATACCCCGTTCTTTTGAAACCATGTTTTATGTAGAATTTTGCCGCCAACTCATTTTCCTTATGGCATCCTAACGCTATGGGCCTGACTCCGAAGTCTTTATAAACCTGAACAATTGTCATTTCCAGCGCCTTACCACCAATTCCTTTACCACGATGCTTTTTATCAATGACAAACCCCATTAGGCGATAAAAAGGCTCTCTTTTCATTTCAGGCGGATCAGTTTCCCATTCTATCGCTTCTCCAAGCATAATCAATCCGATATATACACCATTTCCCTTGATGGCAAAGGTATGACCTATACAATGGTGTTCAACTCCATAATCCGTATATTTCATTATCGTATTTAGATTATCCACAAAATTTTCACTTATATCGCTTCTGTCAATCCTGCTTACAAGCGCAATATTCTTATGTGTAAGTTCTTCAAGTTCAATGTTCACAATTTCCCCCAGATTCCCGGCTTGTCCCCGTCAGACGCAGACAAGCCAAAACTTTACAATCTCGTCCGCCTGCATATCTAAGTTTATCATCCAAATTGTATCATTTCAAGCCTTCCAGCAAAAGCGCCGGGATTACGCATAAAACTTACAGGCTGCTTTACTGCCCGTCATTAATGCTAAACACAATCTTACCCGCCCCGGTGCAGGCCATGATATCCCCCAGGGATTTTTCATAAAACTCCCTGAGACTTTCCGGGCATGAGATGACCAGTTCCGGGAGGGAATCTTTCATGGACATCTGTTTTTCCGATTTGTCCTTGCGTACCTGAGCAATGACACTTTCCAGATGTGCCCCGAAAGCAAGATACTCATCACGTACCTGCCCGGTGATCCACAATGTCTGGTGCAGTGAAAGCTCTTTCTCGTATTGCCGGTAAAAACTCTGGTAGATGTATTCTGTCATATAGGGAGTATAAATGGCATACAGCTTCAAGATACCCAGAAGGCCATAATAAACCGTGATCTGCCCGGAATATCTCTGGGCGGTGCCATGCTTCTGTGGCTGGTACAGCCTTTCCTTTACAATCTCGATATAGTAATCGCAGAAATCCCTCCAGAACAAATTGTCAACCTCATGTCTGGCCTGGCCGATCTCATAGTTTTCCAGCAGGGCCGCAGCCTTTAAGGTGGTCTCGTTTACCCGCTGCAGAATCCATCTGTCCACAGGCAGCAGCCCGGACTCGTCATACTGCGTGGGCTTTATGAAATCTTCCAATTGCAGGATGGCGAACCTGGCGGCATTGTACAATTTGTTCAGGAAGCGCTTGGATATCTTCAATTCCTCCGCACTGAAAAAGGTGTCCGTGCCCAGTTTGCTGTTTGCCGCCCAGTAGCGGATGGCATCGGCGGAGTGGGTCTCGATCAGAGCCATGGGAGAATTACCGGCATTGTTTTTGGACTTGCTGATCTTTTCGCCTGGCTTTGCCAGTACATAGCCGCTGATCATGATGTCCCGCCAGGGAATCTGTCCCGTGTGGTACATGCTCTTTACAATGGTGTAAAATGCCCAGGTACGGATGATTTCATGAGCCTGGGACCGCATGCTCATGGGGAGTAAATCATCCCTTTTTTCCTCAATTTCGGCGTTGATCAGCGGGGTGACGGAAGAGGTTGCCCATGTGTCAAGTACCGCCTCCTCCGGCACAAAACCGCTGCACCCGCAGCTACAGGGCTGCAGCGGCTGGCTTTCCAGGGGATTTACCGGCAGTTGGGACTCTTCTGCGAAAGTAGGCTTTCGGCAGTCCCGGCAGTAC
>JAIDME010000040.1 GCA_029050705.1 Acetatifactor sp. | reverse complement strand
ATCCAAAGGGCGGGAAGATCGGTCTGTTTGGCGGAGCCGGAGTGGGTAAAACGGTTCTGATACAGGAGTTGATCCATAACGTAGCAATGGAACATGGCGGCTACTCCATATTTACGGGAGTAGGCGAAAGAAGCCGCGAGGGAAATGATCTCTGGAAGGAAATGGGAGAGAGCGGCGTTGCGGATAAAACAGCCCTTGTGTTCGGACAGATGAATGAATCTCCCGGTGTCCGTATGAGGGTAGCACTCTCCGGTCTTACGATGGCAGAGTATTTTCGCGACGAGGAGCAAAAGGATGTCCTTTTGTTTATTGACAATATATTCCGTTTTGTACAGGCGGGCAGCGAGGTTTCCACACTGCTTGGAAGAATGCCCTCCGCAGTAGGTTATCAGCCAACTCTTGCCGGAGAAATGGGGGCGCTGCAGGAAAGGATCACTTCGACAAAGAGCGGATCCGTTACATCTGTACAGGCTGTCTATGTGCCGGCGGATGATCTGACAGATCCCGCTCCGGCCACAACTTTTACCCATTTGGATGCCACCACTGTATTAAATCGTAAAATTGCGGAACAGGGCATCTATCCTGCAGTTGATCCGTTGGCCTCCACCTCCCGGATACTGGAGGCGGATATCGTGGGCCGGGAGCATTATGAGGTGGCAAGGGCGGTGCAGGAAGTTTTGCAGAAGTATAATGATCTGCAGGATATCATTGCGATTCTCGGCATGGATGAACTGAGTGACGAAGATAAGCGGACTGTCAGCCATGCCAGAAAGATCCAGAGATTTTTGGCACAGCCCACTCATGTGGCGGAGAAGTTTACCGGTATCCCCGGAATCTATGTACCGCTTAAGGAGACGATTCGAGGCTTTAAAGCCATCCTGGATGGTGAGATGGACGATTGTCCAGAAGCTGCATTTTACAATGTGGGAACCATTGACGATGTAGTGAAAAAAGCAGAGCAAATGAAGCGGGAGACGGAATTATGAGTCAGTTTCGGATTTCCATTCTGGCCGCAGACAGTGTTTTGTATGAGGGTCCCTGTGAGTCTCTTATTGTTCCCACTCCACAGGGGCTGTACGGAATCCTTGCAAAACACAGTAATATGATCAGTGCAGTGGTGCCGGGACGGCTTTCCTATCGGATACCGGGGGGACAGGAACAGTATGCGGCCGTATCGGCAGGGCTTGTAAAAGTTGAAGATAATGAGGTGCTGGTGCTGGTGGATACGGCGGAGCGCCCGGAAAACATTGATGCCAACCGCGCCAAAAGAGCTGCGGATGAAGCGAAGGAGGCTATCCTGCAGAAGAGAAGCATTCAGGAATATCGTTCCGCGCAGGCAAATCTTGCAAGGGAACTCAACCGCCTCAGTGTAAGGAAACATTATGAGGACAGCCTGGAAAAAAAGTGAAACAGGTGTATTATCGGATTGGTGATGCAGATGGAAAAATGGTATGTGGCGGCAAAAAAAGCGGACTTTGATAAATGGGCGGCGGAATTCCATATCAGTCCCGTGCTGGCAAGAATTTTGCGAAACCGGGATCTGACAGAGGAAGCGCAGGTCAGGAAATTTCTGCAGGGAACGATGAAAGACTGCTATTCTCCCTGGCTTATGAAGGATATGGAAAAGGCGGTGGATTTCATCATTGAAGCAGCGGAACAGGGAGTATTTATCCGTGTTATCGGAGACTATGATGTGGACGGCATCTGCTCCACCTATATACTGACAAGGGGGCTTCAGGTGCTTGGCGCTAAGGTGGACGCGGCCATTCCGCACCGCATTCACGACGGCTATGGGTTAAATGACTCTCTGATCGAGGAGGCCAGACGGGACGGCGTGGGGATGATCGTCACCTGCGACAACGGCATTGCCGCGGCAGCCCAGATTGAACTGGCAAAAACCTACGGCATCCGGGTGATCGTTACCGACCACCATGAAGTTCCTTTTCGGGAGGAGACGGATGGAGAGGGGAATGTGGTTCGAAGGGAGATTCTGCCGGCCGCTGATGCTGTAATTGATCCGAAGCAGGAGCAGTGCGAATATCCCTTTTCAGGTATCTGCGGAGGGGTGGTGGCCTATAAGCTGATTCAGGCAATCGGGGAGAGGACAAAGAATCCCGGTCTGGAAGAGGTTATGGAAGAGCTGCTGGAATTTGCAGCTCTTTCCACTGTTTGCGATGTGATGGAATTGAAGGATGAAAACCGGATTCTGGTCAGGGAAGGGATGAAGCGTCTTAAAAATTCCGGAAACCAGGGTCTGCGGGCGCTGATGGAGGTCAATCAGCTGGAACCTGCAGGGTTAAATGTTTATCATCTCGGCTTTGTCATTGGTCCCTGTCTTAACGCAACAGGGCGTCTGGATACTGCGGCCCGGGCGCTGGAGCTTTTGCAGAGCCGCACGAAGGTGGAGGCTTTTGGGCTGGCAAGGGAGCTGAAGGAGATGAATGACAGCCGCAAAAGCCTGACGTTGAAAGGCGTGGAGGAGGCAGAGCGTTATATTGTGGAGAACCATTTGGAAAGAGATAAGGTGATGGTTATTTTCCTGCCGTCAGTACATGAGAGTCTGGCGGGAATCGTCGCCGGAAGGATACGGGAGAGATACAATCACCCGGTCTTTATTCTGACCAGAGGAGAGGAGGGCGTCAAAGGCTCCGGGCGTTCCGTTGAGGGGTATCACATGTATAATGCCATGGTTCAGGTGGGGAAATATTTTACCAAATTCGGCGGGCATGCTATGGCGGCAGGACTGTCCATGGAGGAGAAAAATATAGAGGGACTTCGCCGGGAGATCAATGAGAGATGCGAACTGAAGGAGGAGGACTTTGCAGCCAGGGTACATATCGATGTGCCAATGCCCATGGACTATGGCACAGAGGAGCTTGCAGACGAACTGAACCTGCTGGAACCCTTCGGGGTGGGTAATCCAAAGCCTCTGTTTGCAGAGAAGGATATGATCTTTCAGGCGGGCTTTAAGATGGGAGCGAACAAAAGCTGTGCCAGATACACCGTGCGGACTTCCGGGGGAAGCAGAAAGCAACTGGTGTATTTCGGTGATCTGGAAAAATTCGGGCATTTTCTGGAGGAGAAATATGGCCCCGGAAGCGAGGCTGCGCTGTACGCGGGGCAGGCTCAGCTGAAGGTTTCCGTGGTCTATCAGCTGGGGAAGAACACCTACAAAGGGAAGACGGAATTACAGTATGTTATGCAGCACTATTGCTGAGAAAAGCCTGCGCCATGCAGCAAGTCACACCGCTCAGGGGACAATGAATTCCTGCTGGGCGAATGTTCGCCCATGGACACGGTTCTCGCTCGGGAAAAAACGTAACGGTCTTTGCAGGAAATCATTGTCCCAGGCGGCTGATAGCATGCATGTTTGAGCTTTACAGAGATATACCAGCGTGTCAGTCCGGCACGACCTGGATTCCGGATATGTCACTGTCGATGCTCATGGAGAAATTTGTGTAATAGACCACAAAGCCGGGCTTTGCCCCGGCGGGCTTCTTCACATGCTTTTTCTGGATATAATCGATTTCCACCTTTTCCTGATCCCGGCCTTTGGAGTAATAGGCCGCCAGGCGCGCCGCTTCCTCGAAAGTGCGGTCCGGCAGTTCCTCTGCACTGCCAAGCCTGACGATCACATGGGAGCCGGGGATTTTCTTGGCATGGAACCACCAGTCATTGCCTGTTGCAACCTTGAAGGTAAGTTCATCGTTCTGATAATTGTTTTTTCCCACATACATGTGAAAACCATCGCTGCTGATATAGTGGAAGGGTCTGCTTGCAGCCTTCTGTTTTTTACTGCCGCTCTTTCGGCGGATGTAGCCGCTTTCCGTAAGCTCTTCCTTAATCTCTGCCAGATCCTCCTCGCGCAGGGCAATATCCAGAGAGTTGGAAATGGATTCCAGGTGATCGATCTCGGATTTGACTTCCTGAGTCAACTGAGAAAGGGCTTCAAAGGTACGCTTCAGTTTATTATATTTATCAAAGTATTTTTTTGCATTCTCCGTAGCGCTGAGGGTAGGGTCCAGGGGAATGGTTATATTCTCATTTGTGTAGTAGTTCAGAGCTTCCAGGGATTTGGCCCCGGGCTGTGCGCCGTAGCCGTAGGTGTTTAAAAGCTCACCGTAGATACGGTAGGTATCCCTCTTTTCCGTATCCTGTATCTGGCGCAGCTGCAGATCATATTTCTTGACATTGCGCTCCAAGGCAGTCTGGACAATATGCCGCAGGTCGGCGGATTTTTGCCGGATACGGGTGAGGGCTTCCTTCTCGGCGTAATAGGTCTCCAGAAGCTCTGACATAGTCCCATAGCTGACAGTATTGCCGTACATCTTCAGAGGAAGGGCGCAGAATTCCACGGGACGGCCGGATGTGTAGGCAATATTGGGGGTGAAGCGCTCCTCCCTGATGGCATTGACCATATCGGAAAATGCCCTGAAGAGAGCCTGATGATCCGTGTCATCCAGGGCGGCGGCAGGCCGGTCTCCGTCAATCCCTGCCTCATGGCAAAGTTCCTGGGCAAGTACGGGAGAAATGCCGGAAAAGCAGCCGTACAAGGCCTTGAAAATCGGCTGCGGTTTGGCGGAGACGGCCTGGCGGAAGGTATCGGAATCCGTGGTCAGAGCGTCCAGCTTGTCCTGAGTCTGAGCCACAAAATAGGGCTTCCCCGGCAGAACTTCCCTGAGGGAGCTGACGGCGGCGGAGACGCGCTTGATGCTGTCGATGATCATGTTGTCGTCATTGCAGAAGATGATGTTACTGTGCTTGCCCATAATTTCTATGATCAGCGTTTTGTGGCGTAAATCGCCCATTTCATCCAGATGCTCTACCCGGATGTGGACGATACGCTCAAGACCGGGCTGGGAAATATCCGTTATACGCCCGTTCTGTAAATGCTTTCGCAGGAGCATACAGAAATTAGGGGCGGTCATGGGGCTCGGCTTATTGGTTTCCGTCAGATAGATCAATGGCAGGGAGGCGCTGGCGGAGAGCAAGAGCTTGCGCTGTCCCATCGGCTGCTTGATCGTCAGAAGCAGTTCATCTTCCTCCGGCTGGGCAATCTTGTAGAGCCGACCGCCCACCAGTTCCCGTTTTAATTCACTTACTACGTTTGCTATAGTGACACCGTCAAATGCCATGGTTCTCTCCTTTTTAGTGTTTCATCTTGCTACAGTTCAATCCAGTATCGTTTGATCAGATTCCCGTCCACTTCAACAGTCTTTTCATACACGCCGCCGTTGGCCAGAATGGTCTTCTCGCTGGCAGGGTTGTCCGGGCTGCAGGTGATCATCACTTTCTTCAGTCCCCGCTTTCGGCAGTTTTCCAGGTTCAGCCGCAGCATTTCCGCCGCATAGCCCTTTCCGCGCTCACAGGGCCGGACGGTATAGCCCATATGTCCGCCCCAGGTGCCCAGGATGGGATGATCAATATGGTGCCGCAGGTCAATGATCCCGACGATTTTCTGATCAGTTTCCCGCAGGGCAAGATAAACGTTGGAGGGGACATGTCCCTCGGGAACATTTTCGGGAAACCGGTTTAAGTTTACATATTCAATCCAATCCTCCAGGCGGTCGTAATCCTCCAGCCGGGAACATCCCGCAAAGCTGTCGGCATCCCCTGCTTCTGCCACTTCCCGGCGGAAACAGGCAAGATCATGGATATGATCGGATGTGGGGAAGACCAAATTTAATTTTTCCATAAGTAATCACCTCTGTTTTCACAGTCTACCAGACTTGTTTCAAAAAAGCAATGGTGACGGTACTCTTGACGCTTTCCGAATCTTATTTTATAATATGAAGTGTTTTTAATGAAAAGTGTTTGACGGCAGAAGCACTGCCGGGATAGGAGCACTGATGATAAAGAGTATGACCGGTTTCGGCAGATGTGAGGCCGCGGAGAATAACCGAAAGTTCACGGTGGAGATAAAGGCCGTAAACCATCGCTATCTGGATGTAAATATTAAGATGCCGAAGACTCTGAATTATTTTGAGTCGGCTATCCGGAACGAACTGAAAAAGTACATTTCCAGAGGAAAGGTAGATGTATTCATCTCCTATGAGGACCTTTCCGAGCATACCTGTACGGTTCATTACAATAAAGAAGTGGCGGAGGAATATCTGCTCTATCTGCGCCGGATGGCGGAGGATTTCGGGCTGGAGGATGATGTACGTGTCTCAACTCTGTCCAGATACCCGGAGGTCTTTACCATGGAAGAGGCGGGAGCGGATGAGGAAGAACTCTGGAAGGAACTGCAGAAGGCTGTGGACGGTGCCGCAAAGATGTTTGTGGAAAGCCGGGTTACAGAGGGAGAGCATCTGAAGCAGGATTTGCTGGAAAAGCTGGAGGGTATGCTGAAGCTGGTGGATTTCATTGCGGAGCGTTCGCCTCAGCTCGTGGCGGAATACCGCCGCAAACTGGAGGAGAAGGTGAAAGACCTTCTGGGCGACAACACGGTGGATGAAAGCAGACTTTTGACGGAGGTTACCATCTTTGCAGACAAGATATGTGTGGATGAGGAGATTGTAAGGCTGCGCAGTCACATTGAAACCACCCGGTCGGCCCTGCTGGAGGGCGGTTCCATCGGGCGTAAACTTGATTTTATAGCCCAGGAGATGAACCGTGAGGCAAATACCACGCTGTCAAAGGCAAACGACCTGGAAATATCAAACTGTGCCATAGAGCTTAAAACGGAAATCGAGAAGGTGCGGGAGCAGATTCAGAACATTGAATAACGGAAGGGGCAGACGGATGCTTATCCATATTGGGTTCGGCAATATTGTGAATACCACAAAAATAATTGCAATAGTCAGTCCGGATTCCGCACCGGTGAAACGCCTGGTGCAGAGTGCAAAGGAAAAGGGTCTTGCGATCGATGCCACCCAGGGGCGCAGAACGAAGTCGGTTCTGGTTATGGAGAACAGCCAGGTAGTACTGTCGGCGCTTCTGCCGGAAACGATCGCAGGGCGCGTTCAGGTGGGGCAGGAAGAAGGGGCCCAGCCTGCTGCAGAAGATGATGTAGAGTAGGAGCAAGGTATGAAACAAAAGGGAATTCTGATCGTTCTGTCCGGATTTTCCGGTGCAGGTAAGGGAACGGTTGTAAAAACACTTTTAAAAAAGTATGACAATTATGCGCTCTCTGTTTCCATGACAACCAGAGCGCCCAGAGCGGGTGAAAGAGATGGTGTGGAATATTTTTTCACAACAAGGGAAAAGTTTGAAGAGACCATTGCCCAAAACGGATTGATCGAGTACGCGATTTACTGCGGCAACTATTACGGAACTCCCAGCGCCTATGTGGAGGAACAGCTGGCAGCAGGGAAGAACGTCATTCTGGAGATAGAGATTCAGGGAGCGCTGAAGATTAAGGAGAAATTTCCCGAGAGTCTGCTGATGTTTGTGACACCGCCCAATGTTCGGGAATTAAAGCGCAGACTGGAGGGGAGAGGTACGGAAAGCCCGGAGGTGGTTGCCCAGCGCCTGGCCCGCGCGTCAGAGGAATCAGAAGGCGTTGCAGCCTATGATTATATAGTAGTTAACGATGATCTGGAAATCTGTGTGGAGGAGATTCACCGCCTGGTGGACGCAGCCCGCAGAGCGCCGGTCAGAAGGCAGGAATTTATAAAAGAAATCAGAGAGGAACTGAAAAGTTTCGCGAAAGGAGCAAATTTATAATGTTACATCCATCTTATTCAGACTTAATGAAAGTTGTAAACAGTGATGTTGAACAGGGTGAGGCGCCGGTTGTCAACAGCCGCTATTCTATTGTAATGGCTACATCCAAGAGAGCGAGCCAGCTCATTGCAGGGGAGGAGTCACTGGTAGAAGACAAGGATAAGAAGCCTCTTTCCGTTGCTATTGAAGAGTTGAACCAAAGCCGGATCAAGATACTTGGCGACGAAGAATAAGGAGAGAGGGGCTGTTGCAAAGCGTCGGTTTTCTGCAGGACATATTTTCGGCATCCTGTAGAAATTCTGTGTTATGCAGCAGCTTTTTTTGTATGGGGCAGGATTCATATGAAGATATTGTTTGTATCTCTGGGCTGCGACAAGAACCTGGTGGACACGGAAATGATGCTGGGACTGCTGGGCCGGGAGGGTTACTCCTTTACAGATGACGAGGCGGAAGCAGATATTGTGGTGGTCAATACCTGCTGCTTTATCGGGGACGCCAAGGAGGAGAGTATTAATACACTTTTAGAGATGGCGGAGCTGAAGGAATCAGGGCAGGTCAGGGCGTTAATTGCAGCCGGATGCCTGGCTCAGCGCTACCGGGAGGAAATTCAAAAGGAGATACCCCAGGTGGATGCCATCGTCGGTACTGATGCCATCAAGGAGATTGCGGATGCCGTCCGGGAGGTATTGGAAGGAAAAGGCAGGAACCACTACGGAGAGCCGGACAGTGCACCCACGGCCCCGGGTGACAGAGTGCTGACTACGGGAGGGCATTACGCCTATCTGAAGATTGCAGAGGGCTGCAATAAGCACTGTACCTACTGCATTATTCCGAAGGTGAGGGGAAACTACAGAAGCGTGCCCATGGATGAGCTTGTGACTCAGGCTGGAAAGCTGGCGGAACAGGGAGTACGGGAACTGATACTGGTGGCGCAGGAGACTACGCTGTACGGCACTGATCTGTACGGGAGAAAGTACCTGCCGGATCTGCTGAGGGAGCTGGCAAAGATCAGCGGTATATACTGGATTCGGATTTTGTATTGTTATCCTGAGGAGATTACGGAAGAGTTGATAGAGACTATTGCGCAGGAGCCTAAGGTCTGTCATTATCTGGATATCCCCATTCAGCATGCTGCAGACGAAGTGTTGAAACGCATGGGGAGAAGGACGCATCAGGAGGAACTGCGGCAGCAGATTTCCAGACTGAGAGAGCGCATCCCCGACATCTGCCTGCGAACCACGCTGATCAGCGGATTCCCGGGTGAGACGGAAGAAGATTTCCGTGAACTGTACCGCTTTGTAAACGAGATGGAATTTGACAGGCTGGGAGTATTTACTTATTCTCAGGAGGAAGACACGAAGGCGGCGGAGATGCCGGACCAGGTGGAGGAAGAAGTCAAGGAGTTCCGCAGAGATGAGCTGATGGAGCTTCAGCAGGCCATTTCCTTTGATAAGTCAGAAAATATGGTGGGAAGAGTGCTGGAGGTCATGGTGGAGGGCAAGGTGGCGGACGAGGATGTATACGTTACCAGAACCTACCGGGATGCGCCGGGGGTGGACGGATATCTGTTCCTGAATACCACAGCGGCACTGATGACCGGAGATTTCGTAAAGGTGCTTATCACCGATTATAATGAATATGACCTGATAGGAGAAATGTATCATGAGTAAAATGAATTTACCTAACAAGCTGACTGTTTTCAGAATAATATTAATCGTTCCTTTTGTGGTTATTCTGCTGGGCGGGGAAGCAGGGTGGTTTGGAAACAACCTCCTGATCCCGGATATAGTCGCGCTTGCCGTTTTTATCGTGGCCAGCCTGACTGATCTGATCGACGGAAAGATCGCCCGCAAATACAATCTTGTGACTAACTTCGGAAAATTTATGGATCCCCTTGCCGATAAGCTTCTTGTCAGCGCGGCACTGATCGCGCTGGTAGACATGGGACGTATTCCGGCATGGGTGGTCATCGTCATTATCAGCCGGGAATTCATTATCAGCGGGTTCCGCCTGATCGCCTCGGACAATCATGTTGTCATTGCCGCAAGCTACTGGGGTAAATTCAAGACCACCTTTCAAATGATCATGGTCTGTCTGATGATTGTCAATCTGGGGACAATGTTTCATTGGATGCAGATACTCACTGACGTTATCATGTGGATCGCGCTGGCGCTGACGGTGATCTCCCTGGTTGACTATCTGGTGAAAAACAAGGGCGTGATGAAGGAACAGAAGTAAGCCGAAGAGATAAGAACATACAGAAACGAGGACATTATGACAGTAGAATTGATTTGTGTGGGAACGGAACTGCTGCTGGGAAATATCGTAAACACCAACGCGGCGTATCTTGCTGAGAAGTGCGCAGGGCTGGGATTTGCCTGCTATTTTCAGACGGTGGTGGGTGACAACAGAGAGCGTCTGAGCATGGTGCTGAAGGCGGCGCTGGAGCGCGCTGATGTCATCATCCTTTCAGGGGGGCTGGGACCTACAGAGGACGACCTGACAAAGGAAGTGGCGGCAGAAGTCTGCGGCAGGCAGCTGGTTATGCACAATCAAAGCAAGAAGGCTATCAAAAAATATTTTGAGCAGAGGGGTATCAGGCCCACGGACAACAACTGGAAGCAGGCCATGCTTCCGGAAGGATGTATTGTTCTGGAGAACCATAACGGTACCGCTCCCGGCGTTGTCATGGAGCTTGAAAATGCAAAAGTAGTGCTGCTTCCGGGGCCGCCAAACGAACTGTGTCCCATGTTTGAGGAAAGCGTCATGCCGTATCTGGCCGGGCTGACGGCTCACGTCATCTGTTCCCAGACAGTGAAGATCTGTGGCGTGGGGGAGAGCAAGGCGGAGACTATGGTGAAGGATCTGATCGATGTACAGACGAATCCCACCATAGCCACCTATGCAAAGACAGGAGAAGTACATATCAGGGTCACGGCCGGTGCGGCGGACAGGAAAGAGGCGATGAAGCTGATCAAGCCGGTGGTGAAGGAGTTAAAGAACCGGTTTGGAAATGACATTTACTCCACCGAGGAAGATACTACTCTGGAGAAAGCCGTAATAGACCTTTTGCGTGCAAATGATCTGACGGTCACCTGCGCTGAGTCCTGCACCGGCGGTCTGCTCTCGGCGAGACTGATCAACGTGCCCGGGGCGTCAGATACTTACAAATCGGGCGTTATTACCTATTCCAACAAGGCGAAGCGCAGATTTCTGGGTGTGAAGAAGTCAACGCTCCAGAAGCACGGGGCCGTCAGTGAACAGACGGCGGAGGAGATGGCAAAGGGGGCGGCCTTTTTGCTCAAGGCTGACGTGGCTGTGGCGGTGACAGGACTGGCGGGTCCGGACGGAGGTACGGAGGAAAAGCCGGTGGGTCTTGTATATATCGCCTGCAGTGTTAAGGGAAAGATTACGGTCAAGAGATACCGGTTTTCCGGCAGCCGCAGCAAGGTTCGGGATTCAGCCGTCTCCGCGGCGCTGACATTGATGCGCAGCTGCATCCTGGAATATTTCAGTAAAGTCACCTTTGGAAAGAAGGACTAGAGAAGACCAACGGATGATTGAAGGAAGGAGTTATGTATCATGGGTGACAAGCTGATCACGATGGACAGACAATATCGCGAAAAACATTATCCGAAGGGTTTTTTTGCAGCTATGGCGAAAGAGGGCAGAGGCAGCGGAGTCGCACTGATCATCTGCGGTGCTATACTGGCTTTCATTGGGGGCGGTATTCTGTGGATAGTGATTTCAGTGGCGGCAGACGGAGGCTTTAATATCTCCGAGGACATGAGCGAGGTAATATTTTTCAGTATTGTGGGACTGATTTTTTTGATTCCGGGATTATTGATCATCTGGTTTGGTATCAAGCGGTGCAGAACAAATGAAGATATCTGGCTTCAAAAGAGTGTGGAAGCAAGCGGTTATCCTGAAAGTGTTATGCGGGATTTCGCGAATCAGGCGCTGGAGGACGGAAGCCTGAAAATGCTGTTGGGAGCGGCACGTACTCAGGGCTTTCTGACGAGAGATTATATCTTTTTTGATAATCTGGTCTATCCCTGCGTTATTAAGATAGAGGATATTGCGGGAGCATATCTGGTTCAGACATCTTATACAACAAACGTAAACAACAAGAGGGTGCGGATATACAGCAAGAATATTATGGTGGTCTCGAACCACAAGACATCAATCATGTCGGAAGCCGACGAAGATACGGTAAGGCAGCTGCTTGACATGCTGACAGACAAAAATCCTGCCATTGACACGGAGGGCGGCAGAATGCTGTCGGAGAATGAGTATAATGAAAAGGAAGAGATGTTGAAAAAACAGGCTCAGGATGGCATTGGTTGATCTTGCGGAAATAAATAACAGGGAATGGGATTATAAGACATGCAAAAGATACTGGTTGTGGACGATGAGGAAGTAAACCGCGAATTACTGCGTGGCATACTGGAAGATAATTACACAGTGGTAACGGCGGAGGACGGAGAAAACGCTCTCCGGAAGCTTCAGGAACATCCTGATGAAACGGCGGCGATCCTTTTGGATCTGCAGATGCCGAATGCGGATGGTTTTGCCGTTATAGCGGAGATGAAAAGTAAGGGCTGGATAAGCAGAATACCGGTGCTTGTCATAACCGCTGAGAAAAACGTTGCAATCGAGAATCGATGCCTTGAACTGGGAGTTTCTGATTTTATTCACAAGCCCTTTGAAGCATCTATTGTCAGGAGCAGAGTAAAAAATACCATAGAACTGTTTAATTGCAAAAAACAGCTTGAACAGAAGGTGGAGGAACAGGCTGTGACGCTGGAGAGGCAGTCGCAGATCATTCAGATGCTGAGTGAGGCAAAACCGTTCCTCAAGCTGATGATGGAGTACCGCTCTGCGATCATGGAGGTTGAGACAAGACTTAATGTGCTGAATATGGTCTTTTCCGAGGAATATAAAAGAAATCCCTTTGAGTCTATTAAGAGCAGGCTGAAATCGCCGGAGAGTATTTCAAAAAAGCTGGAAAGAAAAGGCTATTCATATACCCTGGAGAATATAAAGGAGCATGTGTCAGATGTTGCGGGACTGCGGGTGATATGCTCTTTTCCCGATGATATTTACCGACTGGCGGATCTTTTGATCGGGCAGGACGATATCATTTTGCTGAGGTCAAAAGACTATATTAAGTCCCCGAAGCCCAACGGTTACCGAAGCCTCCATCTTATTCTGAGTGTCCCGCTTTTTCTGCCGGATGAAAAAAAGTACATGAAGGTTGAAGTGCAGTTCCGTACCATTGCTATGGATTTCTGGGCAAGCCTTGAGCACAAGCTGAGATATAAGAAGGATGATATAGACGGCGCGGACGAGATTGGACTGCAGTTAAAGTCCTGTGCTGATTCCATAGAGGTACTGGATTATCAGATGCAGGAGATACGTGACAGGATTTACGGCTCCGGAGAATAGCGTGAGAAGAACCTGCCATCGGTTACCCTTATTTTACAGCCTGAATGACGGTCGCTTCGTCGGGAGCGTCCACAATCTTTTCAATGTGAAATCCCACATCCTGCAGAAGCTTCAGTTCATGCTCCAGAGTCAGAGGAATGTCAAAATGTACAAAGCGGTCTTCGGGTATTGATGATCTTTTCCGTTTCTCCAGGTATGTGCTGCGCAGCAGTTCCTCCTCTTCTTCGCAGCAGGCGATATAGTCCCCCAAAAGAAAAACGCCGCCCGCCCTCAGGCTGTGCCAGGCCTTTCGGTACAGTTTCTTTTTGCGCTCCGGAAGAAAATGGTGCAGGCTTTCAAAGGAGATAACGGCATCCCACTTATCTGCGCCGAAATCATATTGAAAGTAATCCCCGCACACGGCGACAAACTGCTTGTCTGCGTGTTTTTCCAGCAGCTTGTCCAGCATGTCCCGGCACAAGTCTACGCCTGTCACCGCTATCTCAGGGTTATTCTGCCAGATGACGTCCAGTTCCAAACCGGTTCCGCACCCTAAGTCTAAAATGTCATGGCATTTTCCGGGTAATAACCGGGCAAAACTTTGATAGGACTTTTCCCAAACTGCCATGTGCTCTTCGTAACCCTCAAGCCTTTTGGAGAAAAAGGCGCTCATCTCCTCAAGCGGGGCATCAGATGTGTCCGAGAGCCATTGCTTTAAGCCCTGCATATATTTTTCCGTTGATTCCATAATGATATCCGTGCCTTTCCGTAACTTTATCCTCTAAGCTTTAAACCGCAGATACAGCATAGCATCTCCGAATACCTGTAGCCACCTCAAATATTTTTATAAAATAATATGAGCCGATACCGGGCAGCATCTGATGAACTTTATTTTTCGCTTGCAGAAGCATTCATCATATGTTACACTTTCTTTGTCTGATACTTCGTTTAATTCTTACTTGTATCGGTGTGTATTTCGGCATTTCGCCATAGGTTTCAGGAAAAACAACAAACAAAAAATGGAGGTGGATGCCTTTGAGGGAGTTTTAACGGACTTTAAGTGTGATAAAAATAAATTGCGATTGACAAATAAGAACAAATGTTTTATTCTTAGAGAAGAAAGAACGTCTGTTCTGCATGAAAAGGAGAATCCAGATGGAAAGAGATGAAAAACTGAAAGCATTAGATGCGGCTATCAGCCAGATTGAGAAGCAGTACGGAAAGGGAGCAGTCATGAAGCTGGGTGATCCTTCCGCACAGATGAATGTGGAGACAATTCCCACCGGTTCCCTGAGCCTCGACATTGCGCTGGGCCTGGGTGGTATCCCTAAGGGGAGGATCGTGGAGATATACGGGCCGGAGTCCAGCGGTAAGACCACCGTCACTCTGCACATGATCGCGGAGGTGCAGAAGAGGGGCGGCATTGCGGGCTTCATTGACGCGGAGCATGCTCTTGATCCGGTCTATGCAAAAAATATCGGTGTGGATATTGATAACCTGTACATTTCACAGCCGGACAACGGAGAGCAGGCGCTGGAGATTACGGAGACCATGGTTCGTTCAGGTGCCATTGACATAGTTGTTGTGGACTCCGTTGCAGCGTTGGTGCCGAAAGCGGAAATTGACGGCGACATGGGCGACAGCCATGTGGGACTGCAGGCCCGTCTGATGTCCCAGGCCCTGCGGAAACTGACTGCCGTGATCAGTAAATCCAACTGTACGGTAGTGTTTATCAATCAGCTCCGCGAGAAGGTTGGCGTAATGTTCGGAAATCCGGAGACGACTACCGGCGGACGTGCGCTGAAGTTCTACTCCTCCGTGCGTCTGGACGTGCGCCGTATTGAATCCTTAAAGCAGGGCGGTGAGGTTATCGGAAACCGTACCCGTGTAAAGGTTGTAAAGAATAAGATTGCCCCGCCCTTCAAGGAAGCAGAGTTCGACATCATGTTTGGCGAGGGTATTTCCAGGGAGGGAGATATTCTGGATCTGGCGGCGGATCTGAATGTTGTTGTAAAATCCGGTGCATGGTACGCCTACGAGGGCAACAAGATAGGACAGGGGCGTGAGAACGCTAAGCAGTACCTGAAGGACAATCCGGAGGTGTGCCGGGAGGTCAGCCGAAAAGTCAGAGAACATTACGGATTTGAAGGTGAAAAGGCCGGAGAGGCTGCGGCGGAAACAGAAAAGCCATCCTCAGAGGCGGAAAAGCCTTCCAAAAAGAAAGATTAAGAGGGAATTATGAAGGTTACGGCGTTCGAGGAGTTGTCCCGATCCCGCAGCAAAGTATATATTGACGGAGAGTTCGCCTTTGTCCTGTACAAGGGCGAACTGCGTTTTTATCACTTGTGTGCAGGAGAAGAGATCACTCAGAAGGATTATGACGAAATATGGAATGAAGTGCTGCCAAAGCGGGCGAAGCTACGCGCCATGAATCTGCTGACAAAGCGGGAGTATACCGAAAAGCAGCTGTATGATAAGCTGAAAGCAGGATTCTATCCTGAGGAGATAATCAGGGAGGCCCTTGACTATGTGGCGGGCTTTCACTATACAGATGATTTACGCTACGCCTGCGATTATATTGCGGGTCATGAGGATTCCAGGAGTCGGAGACGGATAGAGCAGGATTTGATCGGAAAAGGAATTGACAAGCTCACACTGGAGCGGGCATGGGCCAGATGGGAGGAGCAGGGGGGAAGCCAGGATGAGGCAGCCATGATTCAGGCGCTGCTGAAAAAGCGGGGATATGACCCTGAATGTGCAGAAATTCGCGAGCGGCAGAAAACCTATGCATTTCTTATAAGAAAGGGCTTTTCCGGTGAAGCGGTTCGAAAGGCGTTAAAAGCAGATGATATTGATACTTGACATTAAGCATTTTTAAGTTTAAAATTTAACTGTTGTAATATGCTTGTTTATGTACAATGAAAATTAAATAAAGGAGGTGCTCCTGTAGATGTTGTCGCCATATATTTGGGTTCTTATCATTGTGGCAGCCATCGTTGTATCCGCAGTAGCGACGGCTCTGATCGTGACAAACGTTCAGAAGAAGTCCGCTGCATCAACCATTGGAAATGCGCAGGATAAGGCAAGGGAGATTATCGACGAAGCTCTTAAGACAGCTGAGACAAAGAAGCGTGAATCGCTCCTTGAGGTAAAGGAAGAGTCCATTCGTACCAAGAATGAGCTTGACAAGGAGATCAAGGAACGCAGGGCGGAAGCGCAGCGGTATGAGCGCAGGGTTCAGCAGAAAGAAGAGAACATCGATAAGAAGGCAGACGCTATTGAGAAGCGTGAAGCGAGCTTAGCAGCGAAGGAAGAGTCTTTGAACAAGATGAAAGAAGAAGTTTCCAAGCTGAATGAGCAACGTGTACAGGAACTGGAACGAATTTCCGGATTAACCTCTGAACAAGCAAAAGACTACTTATTGAAAATTGTTGAAGATGAAGTAAAGCATGAAACGGCTGTGATGATCAAGGAAATGGAGAGTCGCGCCAAAGAAGAAGCAGACAAAAAGGCGAAGGAATATGTAGTGAATGCCATCCAGAGATGTGC
>JAIDME010000004.1 GCA_029050705.1 Acetatifactor sp. | reverse complement strand
TCAATGCCGGTGCCCGCAAGGTTGTTATCTCTGCTCCAGCAGGCAATGACCTTCCTACCATCGTATACAATGTAAACCACAAGACACTGAAGCCCGAAGATACCGTTATCTCCGCTGCTTCCTGTACCACTAACTGCCTTGCACCTATGGCAAAGGCACTGAATGATCTGGCTCCTATCCAGTCCGGTATCATGACCACTGTTCATGCTTACACCGGCGACCAGATGATCCTTGATGGACCGCAGAGGAAGGGCGACAAGAGAAGAAGCCGTGCAGGCGCTCAGAACATCGTTCCCAACTCTACCGGTGCTGCAAAGGCAATCGGCCTGGTTATCCCTGAACTGAACGGCAAGCTTATCGGATCCGCTCAGCGTGTTCCTACCCCCACCGGTTCCACCACCATTCTGGTAGCGGTTGTGAAGGGCAAGGTTACAAAGGAGCAGATTAATGACGCTATGAAGGCAGCTCAGACCGAGTCCTACGGATACAACACTGATGAAATCGTATCCTCTGACGTAATCGGCATGACCTACGGCTCCCTGTTTGATGCGACCCAGACCATGGTAGCTCCCATGGAGGACGGCAATACTCAGGTGCAGGTGGTTTCCTGGTATGACAACGAGAACAGCTACACCTCTCAGATGGTTCGCACCATCAAGTATTTCAGCGAGCTGGGCTAAACTAGACCTTTAGGGTCCGGTCTTTGGACCGGGCCCTTGTTTTTTAGTTAAAGAAAATGATAATGGAGGTTAAGAAAATGGGATTGAACAAGAAATCCGTTGATGACATTAATGCAAAGGGAAAGAGAGTTCTGGTGAGGTGCGATTTTAATGTGCCTTTGAAGAACGGCGAGATTACTGATGAGACCAGGATCGTGGCGGCGCTGCCCACCATCCAGAAGCTGATAAATGACGGCGGCAAGGTAATTCTCTGCTCTCATCTGGGCAAGGTCAAGGAAGGTCCCAATGAGAAGGAGTCTCTGGCTCCCGTGGCAAAGAGACTGTCCGAGAAGCTGGGCAAAGAGGTTGTGTTTGTAGCTGATTATAATGTTACCGGTGAGGCGGCAACAAAGGCTGTGGAAGCTATGAAGGAGGGGGATGTGGTTCTGCTCCAGAATACCCGTTTCCGCGGCACAGAAGAGACAAAGAACGGTGAGCAGTTCTCCAGGGAGCTTGCCGACCTGGCTGATTTATATGTATGTGACGCTTTCGGTTCCTCTCACAGAGCACACGCTTCCGTGGAGGGAGTTACCAAGTGCATCACCGCAAAGGGCGGAGAGAACGTGGTAGGTTATCTGATGCAGAAGGAAATCAATTTCCTGGGCAATGCGGTGGAAAATTCCGTGAGACCCTTCGTGGCTATTCTGGGAGGCGCAAAGGTTGCAGACAAGCTGAACGTTATTTCCAACCTGCTGGAGAAGTGCGATACCCTGATCATCGGCGGCGGTATGGCTTACACCTTCCTGAAAGCTCAGGGCATGGAAGTAGGCAATTCCCTGGTGGATGACGAGAAGATTGATTACTGCAAGGAGATGATGGATAAGGCTCAGAAGCTTGGAAAGAAGCTTCTTCTGCCCGTTGACACCACCATCGCTGCAGGCTTTCCCAATCCTATCGACGGACCTGTGGAGGTTTCCTATGTGGATTCCGACAAGATTCCCTCTGATATGGAAGGACTGGATATCGGCCCTAAGACCCAGGCTCTTTTTGCGGATGCCGTAAAGTCAGCAAAGACCGTAGTGTGGAACGGACCTATGGGCGTGTTCGAGAATCCTACTCTGGCAGCAGGCACTATCGCAGTTGCCAAGGCTTTAGCTGAGACCGACGCTACCACTATCATCGGCGGCGGTGATTCCGCAGCTGCAGTAAACCAGCTTGGCTTCGGAGACAAGATGAGCCACATCTCCACCGGCGGCGGTGCATCCCTGGAGTTCCTGGAAGGCAAGGTGCTTCCCGGTGTCGCGGCAGCAGACGATAAATAGGCGGCATTCTTCCTGAAAGGATTGACGGTTATGGAGGACTTTACAGTAAACGAGATGCTGGAGCTGCAGCGGAAGCTGCAGGAGAGGTATAAAGACAGATGGGCACCAATCAGCCCGGAGACCGGTAAGAACCAGCTGTTGTGGATGGTCGGCGAGATTGGCGAGGTCATTGATATTGTAAAGAAAAACGGCGGTCAGAAATCTGTTGAAGATACCGAACTCAGAACACATCTTGTTGAGGAACTGGCAGATGTCCTGATGTATTACAACGATGTTCTGCTGTGTTATGGGATTACAGCAGATGAACTGAAGAAAGCTTATATTGAAAAGCATGAGCGAAATATGAAACGCTGGTGACATAATCCGTAGCGGATCAGATCTATGATAACCGACTGTAAACAACTGTCCGGATTGGGGAAAGGCGAGGAGGACCATGGCAGGTAAGGTTTTGTGTATTATGCGGATAGCGGGTCTTGCCATGTGCCTCTTGTGTACTGCCTATATGCTGTATTTGGCTGCTTCCCGGCGGATAATGGCCGGACTTGAGACATCAGAGGCAAAGACTCTGACCATTGCCGGGATGGTGGCAGTGACAGAGGGTGAGGTGGTGCGCGCCGAGGCAGGGCACACGGTCATCCGATACTATCATGAATGGGATGGAACGGAGTATCAGAGCGTTATTGCCCATGTAAATGCAGACTATTCTGAAAATGCGAAAGTGCCTGTTGTCTATAGTGTAGGCATGGGAGCGGGAAGTTGTCTGGCAGTCGGGTTTTACAGGAAACCCATGCAGGTCATGGGTGTGGTGGGGGCAGTCTTACTCCTGCTGGGGACTGTTTTGAATTTTAGAAAGAAGGGAACGGGAAAAAATGGCAAGAAGAAAGATTATAGCCGGCAACTGGAAGATGAACATGACTCCCAGAGAAGCCGTAAAATTGTGCGCTGAGCTGAAA
>JAIDME010000399.1 GCA_029050705.1 Acetatifactor sp. | reverse complement strand
TCCCTAATCCTCTGCTGAGAAGCATGACCGCCTCTCCCTCCTTAAAAATTCCGCCGTCATACTTTGGAAAAAGACGCAGACTCGGAGAAATAACGCCCCTGTTCAAAAGAGGTACACGGATTACTCCACCATGCACATGTCCTGCCACCGTCAGATCGGCTCCCCACTGTGCATACTCCCGAAAATAATCCGGGTTATGCGCAAGAAGTACTGTATAACGACTGTTATCCGGTCTTCCCAGAAGCTGCCTCATATACTCCTCTTCCATATAGCTTTGTTTGAACCGATCGTAATAATTCCTGGCAATTTCTGCGCCGAACACGGTAATTCCACATTCTTCCAGATTCACATGGCAGTTTACAAGCGGTTCAATCCCCATATCATTCAGGGCTTGTCCATACTCACCAGCCATATTCCCGTATGTCTTGGGATATAACTTCAGACGATGCTCGTGGTTGCCGTTGCCATAGTGAACCGGAAACTCTCCGGCAAGCTCACGTAGAAGATGGATTGCAGGGTCCATGGACTTTCCGGGCTGCGCCGTTAAAATATCACCTGCTATAAATATCATATCCGGCTTCTGCTCACGAATCGCATCAAGAAGCATCTTATTATCTTTTCCATAACGCTTGTTATGTAAATCAGCAAGCACTACCGCTCTGACAGGCTTTTTGATGCGCCGGTCGCAAATCTCCAGCCGGCGCACCACAAAGCGGTTGCTGTCATACAGCATCACCCATATTATCAAAATACAAACGATTCCCAAAAGGGTAATCATAACATCCGTCATCGTATTCCTCCGCTGTCCGCGCTCTCTGTTTACAGGAGAAAGAATCCGAATACTTTCTTCATATAATCTGTAAAACCGGCCTTTTCCACGGTCTCGGCATACAGAACAGGCACGCTTCCAATCTCAATGCCATCCAGATAATACCTCACTTTGCCAGCCTCGCTGCCCTCCACGGCAGGTGCCTGCGCCGCTTCCGGAAGTTCCATGATCTTCTCCACGGCAGACAGATTACCGCCCTGTGTATCCAGATACCGGAATTCCCCCTCATACTTCAGTGATACTCTTTCCTTCACACCGCCTTTAACTGTCAGCGGTTGTAAAGTATCGGTATTCTCGTCTATGTACATGTTGCAGATACCGAAGCCGTAGGTCATAAGTGTCTGCACATCTCCCGACCTGGCCTTGGAATCCGAAGCCCCCATAACTACTGCTATTAAATCTATGCCGTCCTTGCTTGCAGTAGCCGAAATACAGTATTTTGCCTTGCTGGTAAACCCTGTCTTCAGCCCTGTAGTATACTGATACTGCTTCAGCAGCTTGTTTGTACTGCTCAATGTAAAATTGCTTGTTCCCTGAGGCGTCACATGTGTAATATCCTCCATCCATATTTTTGTATAATTAAATATTTCAGGGTGATTTACTGTCAGTTCCCTTGACATGATTGCTATATCTCTTGCGCAGGAATAATGATTTTCGGAATCGGTCAGTCCGCAGCAATCCTCAAAATGGGTGTCCACCATCCCCAGCTCCAGCGCTCTTTCGTTCATCATCTCCACGAATGTCTGTTCGCTGCCTGCAACATGCTCTGCCACAGCTACACTGGCATCATTTCCCGATGCGATGACAATACACTTGATCATGGTCTCCAGAGACTGAATCTCCCCCTGTGCCAAAAACACCTGAGAACCGCCCATAGAGCTTGCATGCTCACTGGTCAGCACATCGTCCGTCAGCTTCACCTTTCCCGCATCCAGGGCCTCAAAGGTCAGAAGCAGCGTCATAATTTTTGTAACACTTGCCAGACTGCGCCGTTCCGTGGAGTTTAATTCGTAAATAACCTGCCCTGTGGAGCTTTCTATCAGGATTACCGAGGGGGATGATACCGATACGGCCGCGCTTGCCGGCAGTGTGGCTGTCATCCAGAATACTGCCGCAAGCAACAGCGCTGCCAAAGATTTTTTCGAATACATAATGCCTCACTCCAATTTTCCAAGTTCCATATTCATAAATATGAGGCCGTTATATTCGATAGAACAGGAAACCCCCGGTTTATACAACCGAGGGTCCGTTTACGCTTTTAGTTATATTTACGTTTTCTTGCCGCTTCGGACTTTTTCTTACGTCTTACACTGGGCTTTTCGTAATGCTCGCGCTTACGAATTTCCTGCTGAATACCAGCCTTGGCACAACTTCTCTTAAAGCGGCGCAATGCGCTGTCCAAAGTCTCATTTTCTTTTACGATTACGTTTGACATCTCTACCCTCCCTTCAGCCCTCAAGCATCTCGACTGATTGGGTTAATATTATGTAATACAGCATTTCTGCCACATACACAATAAGTATTATAACATAAATGTCCCATTCGTCAACTGTTTTTTATCCCATATTTCAAAATCTTTTTACATTCCCATACCTTATGCCAGCTGACTCTCCAGCACTCTTGCCGCCTCTGCGATCGCATCAGGTATTCCCCCGGGATTTTTGCCTCCGGCCTGAGCCATATTGGGACGTCCGCCGCCACCGCCGCCCACAAGACCGGCAATCCCCCTGATCAGATTGCCCGCATGTGCGCCTTTTGCCAGCGCATCGTCGGTAGCCATAGCCACCATGCTGACCTTGCCGTCAGTATCGGAGAACAGGACGACCACGCCCTCTCCCAGCTTAGCCTTAAGCTGGTCGCCCAGATCACGCAGCCCGTTCATGTCCACACCGTCCACGCTTGTGGCAAGCAGCTTCACTCCCTTCACTTCCTTCACCTGATCCATGACGTCGCCCAGTGCATCCTGTGCCGCTTTTGCCCTCATGGACTCCAGTTCGGAATTCAGACTCTTTATCTCTGTCATAACATGCCCGCATTTCTCCACCAGCGCCGCCGGAGTGGTCTTCAACACCCTGCTTGCCTCTTCGACGGTCTTTTCCAGATTCCTGTAATAGTTCATGACTCCGTTGCCGGTAAGGGCCTCGATACGTCTTACACCTGCCGCTACTCCGTTTTCAGACAGAATCTTAAAGCTTCCCACATTTCCGGTGTTAGCCACATGAGTACCTCCGCAGAACTCTACGGAAAAATCTCCCATCCTGACAACCCGCACCGTCTCGCCGTATTTTTCACCGAACAGTGCCATGGCGCCGGTCTTCTTTGCATCCTCAATGCTCATAACCTCCGTGACAACCGGAATATTCTCAGCGATCTTTTCATTTACAATAGTTTCAACCCTGTCCAGCTCCTCCCGGGTCATTGCTGCAGAGTGACTGAAATCAAACCGCAGCCTCTCTGCATCCACATAGGAGCCGGACTGTTCCACATGAGTACCAAGCACCTGACGCAGAGCCCCCTGAAGTAAATGGGTGGCACTGTGATTCTTACAGGTACTCTCGCGATTCTCTTTTTCCACCTCCAGAGAAGCCTTCTCACCGACACTTATTCTGCCGCTCATTACCTTGCCCACATGACCGATTCTTCCGCCGGGAATCTTTACGGTATCCTGTACTTTAAACACACCGTTTGCGGTGCGGATCACACCGCTGTCCGCCTTCTGGCCGCCCATAGTGGCATAGAAAGGAGTTTTCTCCACAATGATCGTTCCGGTTTCCTCCGCCTCCAGAGAAGACTTGTTTTCCGTCTCGGAAGCCAGAGCAACAATGGTATCCTCAAATCTCAAAGTATCGTAGCCAATGAATTCACTTGTGATACTGCTGTCCAGTCCGTCAAAGAGACCTTCGCCCACATTCAGCTTCGCGGAGAAATTCTGATTGTCTCTGGCTTTCTGCTTCTGCTCCTCCATGGCTGCGGCAAATCCGTTCTCATCCACCTTCAGGCCTTCTTCCTCCGCCAGTTCCACCGTCAGCTCCAGAGGGAAGCCAAAGGTATCATAGAGATAAAATGCGGAATTTCCGTCGATAATCTGCACTTTCTCATCTCTCTTTGCATCGAGGATCTTACGGAATTCCTTCATGCCGTTCTCCAATGTGCTCTCGAAACGGTCAATCTCCTTCTTAAGCTCAGTCAGTATAAACTCCTGATTCTTAACAAGAAGAGGATAACTCTCCGCGTAGATATCACGAATATACATTTCTGCAATTCTAAGAATATTCTCCTTCTTTAAATTCAAAATTCTTGCATGCCTCACCGCACGGCGGATCAGACGCCGGAGTACATAGCCCGCGCCCGCATTGGAGGGAAGAAGCTTCGCCTCGTCGCCGATCAGCATGACGCTGGTACGGGTGTGATCAGCCAGAATCCTCATAGATCTGGTCAGCTTTTCATCCTGCTCGTACCTTGTGCCGGAAACCTTCTCAATGTAGGCAATGATCGGAGCATACAGATCGATCTTATAGACATCCCGGGTACCGTTTAAGAACGCCAGAATCCTCTCCAGTCCCCAGCCGGTATCCACATTCTTTTGCTTCAGAGGTGTCAGCGTACCATCCTGATGCTTCTCATACTGCATGAACACGTCGTTTCCAAGCTCAGTATATTTTCCGCAGTGACATCCGGGACCACAGTCCGGGCCGCAGTCAGGCCTGTCCTCAATATAAAACATCTCGCTGTCCGGGCCGCAGGGTCCGTACTCCAACCCCCACCAGTTATCCTCTGCCGGGAGATAATGGATATTCTCCTTCTTAAATCCGGAAGCAATGCGATACTGTGCGCCCTCCTCGTCCCTGGGAGCATTTTCATCCCCCGCAAATACGGTAGCGGCAAGATGATCTGCATCAAAGCCAAACACTTCCGTCAGAAGCTCATAGCTCCACTGACAGCGCTCCTTTTTAAAATAATCTCCCAGACTCCAGCTTCCCAGCATCTCAAAGAAGGTTCCATGGCTCTTATCCCCCACGGAGTCAATATCGTTGGTACGAACACAGCCCTGCACGTTGCAGAGTCTGGTCCCCATAGGATGCTTCTGCCCCAGAAGATACGGCATCAGGGGCTGCATTCCGGCCACATTGAAAAGTACACCCGTAGATCCGTCGGAGACAAGTGAAACCGCCCCCACATCCACATGTCCGCGGTCGATATAAAACTGTTTCCAGGTTTTTCTAAGTTCATCCGATGTAAATTGTCTCATTTCAATCTCCATGCCTTTCTGTAAACCGTGAAATATCCATAAGATTTCACGATACTCAACACATTATATTATTAGTTGCCCTTATTGTCAAATGCCGCCATCCATACAATGTCATAATATTCGCCATCTATATATACATCGTCCCGCAGACAGCCTTCCTGTACAAAACCGGCCTTCTCATAGCTTCGGACAGCCTGGCGGTTATCTGCCAGCGCCCTGAGATATACCCGGTGCAGTCCCTCTTCTCCGAAACAATAGCGAAGCATAAGCTTTGCCGCCGCAGTACCTATACCTCTGCCCCTGGCCTCAGGCACTCCGATAAATATACCATATTCCGCCTTGTTGTGCTTTCTGTCTATGTCCCTGATATAAACGCTTCCCAGAGATTGTCCTGACGCCAGATTGCAAATAATCATCTGAATCGCTCTGCCCGTATCAATCATGGTCTTCACCCAGTGCTCATGTCCTTCTCTGGTAAACGGCTCCCTGTAAATAAAATTTTTCCGGACATCTTCCCGATTCCTCCAGGCAATAATGCTGTCTGTATCAAGTTCCGTCATAGGACGCAGATAAATGCCGATTTCCTCATCAACATACTTAGTCATCCTGAGCAATCCTTTCTATAGTCAGACTTATTAATATACCATGAGAAACGTGTCAACAGATAAAGGCTGCAAACTGAATGCCGGCCTTCTGAATCCTACACGTCCTCTTCCTCCAGAATTTCATTCAATTCCTCCCTGGTTTCCATAATCTCATCATGGTCCCCCCGTTTCAGGGCCGCCTCAAAAGCCGTGATGTAATGATCCAGCTTCCTTCTCCTGTCTCCCAGGGCCTCCTCATACATGCGCTCGGCGCGAAGAAGCACCAGCCTGTTCTCCTCGTAATCTCTGGGTTGAATTTTCAGATAGGCCAGTTCCTCCATGCGCCTGCTGATTTCCTCGTCGGTCATCTGGTTGTCCTGCCCCTTGATGATCATTTTTCTGGAAAACCCTGTGGACACTACGGTTACTTCCACCTCCAGCAGAGAGTTAATGTCGTAGGTATATGTCACGTCCACCGACTCCTGACCCTTTGGTCCCTTCGGAACTTCAATTTCCAGTTCTCCCAGAAACAGATTATTTCTTGCAAAACGGCTTTCTCCCTGAAGCACCCTGACCCGGACTGTAGTCTGATTGTCCCTGACAGTGTACAGACGCTCTGTGTGGCTGGCGGGAATGACTGTATTCCGCTCTATAATGGGACAAAACCTGCCGTCCTCAAATTTGCCTTCCTCATACTCTACTACAACCTCCGTTCCCAGAGTAAAGGAACAAACATCCGTCAGAATAACTTCCTTTACTTCCTCACGGCGCTCCTTCATAGCCGCCTGAACCGCCACTCCCAGAGCAACTGTCTCATCCGGATTCATTCTGGTATCCGGGAACTTTCTGAAAAGACGAATCAAAAAATCCCTGACAACGGACAGTCTGGTGGCACCGCCTATAAGCAGCACCTCGTCTATGTCGCTCAGCTTCAGCCCAGCGTCGGAAAGACTCTTTTTTACCGGCTCCCGGATTTTCATAAGCAAGTCTTCGCAGGCCTCCTCATACTCCTTATATGTGATGCGCTGCTCTAAGGTCTCCTCATGGTACAGAAAGGTCATGGTAACCTCCGTATTGTCACTGATGGCACATTTTGCCTTTTCAGCCTGTCGGTATAAGCGCACCTGCTCCTTCTCAGTCATACCTGTCAGCTGCAGCCCAGCCTTCTGCAGGAACAGTTTCGCCATTACGGCCGTAAAATCCTCACCTCCCAGATAGTTATCCCCTGCAACCGCACGAACCTCCAGAATATTGTGATACAGTTCCAGAATCGAAACATCAAAGGTTCCGCCCCCTAAGTCAAACACCAGGAACCGGGTATCCTGGTTCTTGTCATACAGGCCGTATGCCACCGCAGCAGCGGTGGGCTCGGAAATCATTCTCTCCACCTTCAGCCCCGCAAGCTCTCCCGCACGCTTTGTGGCTTTTCTTCTCTTATCATCAAAATAAGCCGGCACGCTGATAACCGCCTCTGTAACCTCTTCTCCCAGAAAGGCCTCCGCATCCTCCTTCAGCGCGCGCAGTACCATGCTGGAAAGCTCCTCCGGCTTAAAATGCCTGCCGTTCAGGATATACTCCCGCTCCGTTCCCATGCTCCGTTTAAAAGTCTGGGCTACAGAATCCGGATACAGACTCATACGTTCTCTGGCCGTCTCTCCCACATAGACATTGCCCTCTTCATCTACACTGACCACCGATGGTGTCAGTGTCTTCCCCAGCCTGTTCGGTATGATCTGCGGACCGTCCTCCGTAAAGTATGCAATCAAACTGTTCGTTGTACCCAAATCAATTCCTACTATCATATCATGCCTCATTTCTATCTGTATCAAACCGCTCTGCTATTTCTCCCTGAACACGTTGCGCTTTATTGCAAGCATATATTCGTCCGAAGGCTGACGCTCCAGACTGCGGGCAAGACGTTCTCTTGCCTCCTCGTGCTTCCCCTTCCTGATCAAAAACAGAATATGCATTGATTCCATCTCGCTGCAGACCGCACTGGTGCAAAAATGGCAGATACCGCACTCCTGCTCTCTGTCCAGAAGTGCCTGTATTTCCTCCTCTTCCTTAGTATACCAGGCCGCCAGAACTTCCATCTGCAAATGCCCCTTTTCTCGATTAAAGTATTTACCACTGTCTGAAAGCTGTTCACTCTGCAGCCATTTTTTTAATTGCTCCCCATACTTCCTCCCCCGCTTGTCCATACCACAGACAATACAGGCAAACACAGCATCAGCCAGCTTTCCCTCGCCGCCTTCATCGCTGTCCCGATAATATATCATCTCCGCCATATAATCGGCCATATTTTCCCTGCTCCCGAACAGAAGCTCTGCCCAGAATGCCTGCAAATAAAATCTGCCCGGTTCCCGGCCCTCTTCCTTAGATGTCTGCAGTCGCCGGATCATTCTCGCGATGCCGTCATTTTTTATCAGAAGCTCCCTGGCCCACTCTGCCAGCAGCCATCTTGCCTGTTTTTCTTCACCACATTTGATATATGCATCTGCACACTTTTCATAAAGCTTCCACTTGTCGCCGTTATGGCATCTGCTGTAAATTTCACAGGCTTCCACTGCCCTGCCAAGATTGACATATGCCTCGGCCATCTGATTCCACAGCATCGACCGGCTGTGTTCCTCCGTTATCTCTTCATACTGCCTGCAGGTCGCCAGCATTTTCTCATAATCGCCCAACAGAGCGTACAGATCCGCCATATCCGTATAGATGCCGGGCGACATCTCATCGTCCATATATAAGATTGCCTTTTTTATGTAAAACAATGCCTTTTCAAAATCGCCCATATATTTATAGACAAAGCTCAGTCCGTTCAGTGCATAGGAATTGGATGGATTCAATGTCAGTGCTTTCTCAAAGTCCTCCTTTGCCTCTCTGTAACGGTGGGCGGTTCTGTGAAAAATGCCGCGTTCCACAAACATATAGCTGTCAGGACAATTATAGAGGTACTCCGTCAATATTGGCAGTCCTTTTTCATAGAAAGACAACTTTCCCCTCTCTATCGGCCTTCTGAATTCTTTTCTGAATGCATGGAGTTTTTTATTCAACTCATCCAGTTCCATAATATTGTGAGTAGTCTGGTACTTGTATGCTTCCAGCACATCGCTCTTGACACCGTTCTTCTCTGCATCCTCAAATACCTTCTTCAGTTCCTCAGGCTGTTCAAGGTCAAGATATACCTTTGCCACATACTCATAGGGCTTTACAAAAGATGGAAAATACTGGATGCACTGGCTTCCTGTCCGAACCACACCTCCCGGATTCAACTGCCTCCTGTAGGCTTCCAGAGAAGCCGCATAGGCTGCATATACCTGATAATCCTCCACCAGCCTTCTGACCGTCTCTTCGCATTTTTCATACTCCCGCATCTCAGTATAAATCTGCGCCATCTCCAACAGAATTCCAATATCCCTGGTATTTCCCTCCAGGACAGACTGGCCCTCCCGGATTGCCTCCGCAAACTTTGCTTCCTCCTTATATCCCAGGTTATGATAGCACTGCATGCGGATCATATGCGCCTGCTTCAACCGGTCCTTGTCCTTCTCCCGTTCCTCCTCGTTCTTATCGGTAAGCAGCTTCTTTTCCAGCGCCTTCTCCCAGGCATGCGTCATGGTTATGGAATCCTCATACTCTGCCTCCTCCACATAAAGCTTTGCCATAAGGCCGTTCCACTCCGCTTCCTTCTCAGGCGGCAGCATCTTTTCAATCTGCAGCGCAAGTCTGATTCCCCTGGATATCTTCCCGTCCTGAAGATAACACCAGCATAATTCCAATGCTGAATCACTGTTTTTATTTTTACGCCAGTCCTCTTCCAGTTCCTTTTCTATCTCTTTGTTCACCTTACACAACAGTTCCAGAAACTCGTCCCCGCTTCCTGCGGAAAGCACTTTTTCAGCGCATTTTTTAGCCTCCTTGAATTGCTGCCTGTCATAATACCACTCCGTCAGACGCACGTTTGCCATATAATGAGCGTCATTTTCCTCCTTCAGACTTTTGAATATTTCCGCGGAGCGCTGCCGAAAAATACCTCCCTCCGACTCGCCCTGCCGCCAAAACAGCTCGGCTGCATTGTAACAGACCATCGAGTCTCTCGAATACTTTTCCAACAACTTCTCCATGAGTGCAATCGCGTCCTGTATCCTGTCCTGCTTCTCCAGAAGCTCCGCCCGGCAGACCTCCATCACAGGATGGCTGATTTTCAGCGCATCCGCACTTTCTATGCTCTGCTGTGCCTGCTCCAGATCCTCATTCTGCAATGCCTGCCAGCAACGGTCATAATACTGCAGAAACAAATCATAGGGTGCCTCATCCTCACCCTCAAACTGGTCAAACTCCACATCTTCCCCCCGCTCACA
>JAIDME010000398.1 GCA_029050705.1 Acetatifactor sp. | reverse complement strand
ATTGTACTTGGAATGTTTGCCTATCGTGTGTTCCGACAGAGGATGGACTGGCTGTATGTGCTGGTGGTACCAACAGCGGCGGCTTGTGTGGCAGGGCTTGTCGGATTGCTGATCGGCAAAGTGCTGACACCGCATTTGGGAAATCTTGTGGCGTTGATCGTATGTCTGATCCTGAGTGCGGCGTTATACTGGGCAGGGCTTTTGCTGCTCCGCAATTTCAGGGAGCAGGAGTTGGAGATGATTCCCGGAGGAAAGCTGCTGAATGCGCTGGGACAGATGCTCCGGGTGTTTTGAAGTTGATGAATAAATAATGGAAAAACAGCTGATACTGATTGCAAAAGGATGGTTATTGGTGTGAAATTTGTAAAAGGTATTGGCTTATTTTTTGTTTATCCCCTGTTTATGTTGGTGCTTGGATTCTATGCGGGAGTCCGGTTCACTGAACATTATGAGCAGTTATATTACCAGCAGGGGGAGGATACGGATACCTCAGGGGCAGAAGAAAAACTGCAGGGTCAGCCTGTATTGGAATCCACAGAACCCCTGGGAAACAGTACGGATTATGAAAGGGCAGGGAATGCAGCGGAAGAGGATTCCCTTTATCTCGAGGTGGTAAGCGCTTCAGAGACCCTGAATGTGGAGACAAAATATGTGCTTGAAGAGAGGGATATTTACCGGGATACGGTGGTTGAGACCACCTGGCGTCTGCCGGATAAGTATGTTGGAATGAACAGGGAACAATTTCTGAGTGCAATGAAGGAATATGAGGCGTTTCCGCCTCTGTCGGAGATGCAGCGGGGATTTGTCAGCCTGGAAGTGCTTTCCTTTTCAAGGGAAAAGGTTGTGATACAGATGAATTATCGGGTTGTTCTGCCCACCGACAGCTTTTATCTTGCGGTTTATGACAATAAGGTGGTAGTGCTCCTGGATGACAGGGAAACTGTCTATATAGAGACGGACATTAAGCTGGAAAAGCTGCCGGAAGAGGAGCAGGAGCAGATCATCAATATGATGTTTATCGAGGATGAGGCCGGGCTGTATGATTTTCTGGAGGCCCATTCCTCGTGACAAGAATGCCGTTTACACGGCGGAATGAGGGGAAATATGAAGAGAACGATCGGAATTGTGGGAGGTGGCGCCGCCGGAATGATGGCGGCAATCCTTGCGGCAAGGAACGGAGCAGAAGTGACGATACTGGAGGGAAATGACAGAGTGGGGAAGAAGATCCTGTCTACAGGAAACGGCAGATGTAATCTGGGCAATGTAAATTTTGGGCAGGAAATGTATTCTACCCGAAATCCTGAGCAGCTCAAAGGGTGGCTTGAGCAATTTGACACTAACGATATAATAGAGTTTTTCGAAGTATTGGGACTGCTGACAAAACAGAAAAACGACGGTCTGTATCCTGTCAGCGAGCAGGCATCTTCTGTGCTGGACACGCTGCGGTTTGAACTGGCAAGAGAGCAGAGGATCCATGTCAGAACCGGGTGCAAGGTGGAGAGTATCCGTTGCGATGAACGGAAAAAGTGTATTCTGCTGCGGGGCGGCGGGGAGGATTTCTCTTTTGACAGAGTCATCCTGACCTGTGGTGGAAGAGCCGCGCCAAAGACCGGGTCTGACGGCAGCGGATATCGTCTGGCGGAAATGCTGGGCCACAGTCTTATACCCGTGGTTCCGGCACTGGTTCAGCTGAAATGCCGTGAGGACTGGTTTAAGTCCGTTGCAGGAGTCAGAGCCGAAGCGGAAATCGTGCTGGAGGATCCAAAGGCGGGAACAGTGGCAGAGCGGGGGGAACTGCAGTTTGTGGATTACGGAATTTCCGGCATTCCGGTCTTCCAGCTGAGCGGCAGGGTAAATTACATATTGCGGGAGAAAAAGGAAGTTGAACTGAAAATAGATTTTTTGCCGGATCATACAAAAGAGGATTTTCCGGAAAAGCTGATACGGGCGCGGATGCCTATTGAATCCTGCAGCACGGTAGAGGAATATTTTACCGGTGTGCTGAATCGGAAGCTGATGACGCTTCTTATCAAACTGGCAGGATTAAAGCCCACAGAACCGGCCGGGGATGCGAAAACGGAAAAGATAAGAAGGGTGTATGAGCTGTGCAGGGAGTTGAAGGTGCATGTGACCGGCAGCAATTCCTTTGAACATGCCCAGGTGTGTGCCGGAGGAGTGCCGCTGGATGAGTTGACGGAAAAACTGGAATCCAAAAAGGTTCCCGGCGTTTTCTTTGCCGGAGAGATACTGGATGTGGATGGAAGATGCGGTGGTTACAATCTGCAGTGGGCATGGTGCAGCGGCTGGCTTGCGGGAGTATTTGCAGCCCAATAGGGTAGAAAGAGGATGAGTATGCTGCGTGTAAATCAGGTGAAAATCAAGACAGAGCACACGGAGGAGCAGTTGAGGAAAAAGGCGGCGGAATTGCTGCATATTTCTGCTCAGGAAATACTGGATATGAATATTGTGCGGCAGTCCATAGATGCAAGGCGCAAACCGGAGATTTTTTACAGTTATTCGCTGGATGTGAAGGTTAAAAATGAGGACAGGATATTACATAGATTCCGAGGCAGGGAAAATCAGGTCAGCGCACAGCAGCCGGTTTTATATACCTTTCCGAAGCCCGGGAAAAAGCTATGGGAGCATCCTCCGGTCATCGTGGGAATGGGGCCTGCCGGGCTGTTCTGCGGCTATTTTCTGGCTCTGCACGGATACCATCCCATTCTGCTGGAGCGGGGAAAATGTGTGGAGGAGCGTCAGCGGGATGTGGAGGATTTCTGGAAGACAGGACGCTTAAATACTGAGTCCAACGTGCAGTTTGGTGAGGGCGGAGCCGGTACGTTTTCTGACGGGAAGCTGAATACACTGGTGAAGGACAGGGATGGCAGAAACGGGGTAGTACTGGAAACCCTGGTGAAGTTTGGTGCAAAAAAAAGCATTTGCTATGAGGCAAAACCACACATCGGAACAGATGTACTGCAGAAGGTGGTGCGGAATCTGCGGAATGAGATTGTGCGGCTGGGGGGTGAAGTGCGGTTTCAGAGCCTTGTGACAGATTTTGAGGTGCGGGACGGAAGAGTTGCGGGTGTTGTGATAAACGGGGAGGAGAGGCTTGAATGCGGGCAGCTTGTTCTCGCCATCGGGCACAGCGCCAGAGACACTTTCGCCATGCTTTATGAGAAGGGAGTTCCCATGGAGGCCAAGGCCTTTGCGGTGGGGCTGCGGGTGGAGCATCCTCAGTCTATGATCAACGAAAGCCAGTATGGAACAGAAGATCCCGGCAGTCTTGGAGCGGCGCCATACAAGGTAACGGCAAAGGGAAAAAACGGAAGAGGAGTTTACTCTTTCTGCATGTGTCCCGGAGGGTATGTTGTGAATGCTTCTTCCGAGGAAGGACGGACTGCGGTCAACGGTATGAGTTACAGCGGGAGGGACGGGGTCAATGCCAACAGTGCCGTCATTGTTGCCGTGACACCGGAGGATTTCGGTTCCGATCATCCTCTTGCCGGGATAGCGTTTCAGAGGAGACTGGAGGAAAAGGCTTTTGAACTTGGACAGGGCAGGATTCCTGCCCAGCGGTACGGTGAGTTCAGAGAGAGGGTCATGAGGAAAGCGGAGAGATGGCAGACGGAGGCCGCCTGCGGTACAGCGCTTCAGGAAGCGGTGCAACTCCGTGATAAGGAGCGGAACAGTGAAGAGCAGCCGGTGGAGCCTCAGTGCAGGGGAGAGTATGCCTGGGCTGATTTAAGCGGTCTTCTTCCCGAAGCATGCAGCGAGGCGTTCATTGACGGCATGGAGAGCTTCGGGCGGCAGATCAGAGGCTTTGACAGGCCGGATGCCGTTCTTCTTGGAGTGGAGAGCAGGACATCTTCTCCGGTGCGGATAGGCAGAGACGAAACCCTGCAGTCGGAGATCAGGGGATTGTATCCCTGCGGGGAGGGAGCCGGCTATGCAGGCGGTATTATCTCCGCAGCTATGGATGGACTGCGGGTGGCGGAGCAGATTGCGTCTGAACTGTATATTGAAAGTTGAAAGCCGCCGGATTTCATGGTAGAATTGTTTTTTGAACAGCGCACAGGAGGAGAAAAATGAGTGGATTGAGAGAACTGCTGAAAGATAAAAAGAGGATTGTGGTGAAAATAGGTTCCTCTTCTCTGACTCATAAGGAGACGGGGGACATGGATTATATCCGTATGGAAAAGCTGGTGAGGGAACTCAGCGATATTCGGAATCAGGGGAAAGAGGTGGTGCTGGTCTCATCGGGAGCTATCGCCGCCGGGAAAAATGCGGTAAATCTGAAGGACATACGTGTTGACAGCAAGGCGGAGTCATTGGCGGTAAAGCAGGCTTGTTCTGCAGTGGGACAGGCCAGGCTGATGATGACCTATCAGAGGCTGTTTGCGGAGTACAACCAGGTGGCGGCACAGATTCTGATGACGAAAAACACCATTGTGGATGATCTGAACAGGCACAATGCCCACAATACCTTCACGGAGCTTTTGAAGCTGGGGGCTATTCCCATTGTAAATGAGAATGACACTGTCACAACCTTTGAGATAGAGTTTGGCGACAATGATACCCTTTCCGCTATTGTGGCTGCGCTGGTGGAGGCGGATCTGCTGATCCTGCTTTCGGATGTTGATGGCCTGTATACTGATGATCCCAGAAAGAATGCTGATGCGAAGTTTATAGAGCAGGTGGATGAGCTGACAGATGAACTGATGGGGATGGGAAAGGCTACCACAGGCAGCAGTGTGGGCACAGGCGGAATGAATACGAAGCTGATGGCGGCACGGATTGCCACAAAGGCGGGTGTTGACATGATCATTGCAAACAGCGCGGACATTGGTGTGCTGCATCGGCTGTTGGAGGGAGAAAATGAAGGAACCCTGCTTGTGGCAAAAAGAGATGATAACTTTGATCTGCCCGGTTTTGTAAATAATCTGCATAAATGACTTTGCAGTTTTTCGGGACCGCAGTGCAGAGAGAACGGAGGATATACAGATATGAATATGGACGAGAGAATTGCCCGTATCAATGCTCTTTACCACAAGTCCAAGGCAGAGGGGCTGACTGAAGCGGAGAAAGAGGAGCAGGCGAAACTGCGCAAAGAATATGTGGCAAGCATCAGAAATAATCTGAGGAGTCAGTTGGATAACCTTGTCATTGAAAAACCGGACGGCAGCGTGGTTGACCTGGGGAAGAAATACGGTGAAAACAGGGCCGGGCAGAAACCGGAAGCAGAGAAAACGGACGGGAAAGGTTCAGAGGAGAGAACTTCGGGAGAGAAAGAGCCGGGAGCAGACGAAAAGCATGGACAAGCGTGAAATCAGGCGGCGGGTGCTGGCACTTCGGGGAAATTTAAGTGATACGGAGAGAGGACGGGCCAGGGTTCTGCTCACAGAGCGCATACTGGGACA
>JAIDME010000397.1 GCA_029050705.1 Acetatifactor sp. | reverse complement strand
TGGAGCGCGATAACGATATTGTCTTGCGAGTATTTGAATACGGTTTTGGCCACGCTTATCAAAACAGACAGAAAGCAGGCGAACGCCTTATCTATTATTTTCCGGAGCCAAAGATAATTTACCTCTACTGCGAAGGTAATGTTCCGGCAACCTATGAACTGACTTTGGATTTCGGCGCCCAGGGAAGCTTTCTTTACCGTGTACCAGTTTTAAAGCTTCCCGATATCACGGCGCAGGAACTTAATGACAGGAAAATGATTGCCCTGATTCCGTTTCATCTGTTAAAACTCCGTAAATTGTCAGAGGAAAAATATTCCGAAGAAAACATTACCAAGTTGACATATTTAATTCAAAATGATATAATCCAAAATATAGAAAATAATTTAAATGTTGGTAATATTACAGTGGCAGACGCCAGACAATTAATGAGTTACACACGGCTCTTATATCGCCACATTTATACCCGTTATGCAGAAATGGAGGTAATTGCCGAGATGACTGATGAATCAATTATGACAGAGGTGGATTTATTCTACAAGGAGCTTGATGAAAAAATACGCCAGATTGCCGAATTGGACAGCGCCATAGTTGAAAAAGAAAATGCCATCGCTGAAAAGGATAACACCATCGCCGAAAAGGATAACACCATCGCCGAAAAGGATAACACCATCGCTGAAAAGGATAACACCATCGCTGAAAAGGATAACACCATCGCCGAAAAGGATAACACCATCGCCCGGCAGAATGCTGAGATTCAACGGCTCCAGGCTCTCTTAAACAATCAGCAGTAGCTTAAATCAGTCAGCCCCCCAAAGGTTTTCTCCCCTTCTGGGGGTTTTACCTCTTTCCGGGGGCTGACTCTTCTTTGAAGAATTCGTCCGAACATATCATTATCCCGGGTCAAATTTTCTGCTGCTTCTGCTCACTGCAATGTGGAGTCTTGAACCGGCTGTTCTACTGAAACAGTACCTCAACTTCTCCACTGCCCTCAAAGGCAATCGCCAGATTCCTTCCACCTTCCATCAGATACGGATACGAATGTTCACCGCCCGCAACCTTAACCGGCGAAGTCACATTCATCAGTTTCACCGTACAAGGCTTTTCAGCAGATACCTTAATCTTACAGGTATTTCCGCTTCTTATTACAGAAATTTCAGACAGCGCTGCTGCACTTTCATCATATACAGCGGACTTCAAAGTCTGTCCGTCCTTCACCCGGTATACCTTAAAAGTCACTCCGTCAGCGTAATCATAGACTGCATTCTCATTGTGCGCACCGCTTGCCACAATGCTGCCCTCTTTCACATACAGCGGGATACTCAGATAACCGTGTTTCTCTCTGTACCACTTCCCGCCTTCTCTCTCCTCACCGGTGAGATAGTTTGTCCAGATGCCTTCCGGCAGATAATACTCCGCCATACTGTCCTCATTGAAGATCGGTGCCACCAGCAGAGAGTCGCCCAGCATATACTGGGCAGCTATATAGGAACAGTTCCTGTCCTCCTGAAACTCCAGAGGCATACTGCGCATCATGGGAATACCGGTTTTTGAGGTCTCTACCGCATTGCGGTACAGATACGGCATCAGAGATGCTTTCAGCTGTGCGAAAAAGCGCACCACATCCACCGCTTCCTCGTCATACGCCCAGGGCACCCTGTAGGACGTGGAGCCATGGAGCCTGGAATGAGTGGAGAGCAGACCGAAGGCACACCATCTCTTGTAAACATCAGGAGTGGAAGTGCTCTCAAATCCGCCGATGTCATGACTCCAGAAACCAAAACCTGAACTTGTCAGAGAAAGACCGCCCCTCAGGCTCTCCTCCATGGATTCATAGTCGGACCAGCAGTCGCCGCCCCAGTGTACTGGGAACTTCTGCCCCCCCGCAGTGGCTGAACGTGCAAAAAGAATCGCTTCCTTCTCACCCTTCTTCTTTTTGATGACGTCATAAACCGTCTTATTATAGAGATAGGTATAATAATTGTGCATCTTCTCAGGATCCGAGCCGTCATAATACACACAGTCCGTAGGAATCCTCTCGCCGAAATCAGTCTTAAAGCAGTCAACCCCCATGTCCATCAGCGTTTCCAGCTTTTCCGCATACCACTTACACGCCTCAGGATTGGTAAAGTCCACAATGGCAAGTCCCGGCTGCCACATATCCCACTGCCAGACATCGCCGTTTGGACGTTTCAGGAAGTAGCCGCCTTTCACACCCTCCTCAAAAATAGAGGATTCCTGCCCAACATAGCTGTTTATCCACACACAGATCTTTAGTCCCTTGTCATGAAGCCTGCGAAGCATCCCTTCCGGATCAGGAAACACCCTGGAATCCCATTTAAAATCACACCAGGAGAAATCCCTCATCCAAAAACAGTCAAAGTGGAACACGGAAAGAGGAATCTTCCGGTCAAGCATACCGTCCACAAAGCTGTTTACGGTGGCTTCATCATAATTAGTGGTAAATGAAGTGGACAACCACAGTCCAAAGGTCCAGGGCGCCGGCAGAGAAGGTTTTCCTGTAATGTCCGTATAACGAACCAGCACATCCTTCATGGCAGGGCCGTTGATCAGGAAATAATCCAGGCTCTCACCCGCCACAGTAAATCCGACCTTTGTCACCATCTCGCTGGCTACCTCAAAGGAGACGCGCTCAGGATGGTTTACAAACACACCATAACCCTTGTTGGAAAGATAGAAAGGAATATTCTTATAAGATTGCTCCGTGCTGGTGCCGCCATCCTCATTCCAGATGTCAATGCTCTGCCCGTTCTTGACAAACGCGCCGAAGCGTTCGCCCAGACCGTAGATCAGCTCGCCCACCCCTAAGGAAAGCTGTTCCCGCATGTACGCATCATCCTGCCTGCGGTTGTAGGCATCTCCCTTCCAGTCTGTCTTCATATAAGCCAGATCCTTCGCTCCGCTGGAAGTCAGTTTCTCGCTGCCACGGAAAAAGGTGATGGCACCATCGCTCTTGCGAACCTCTACACGAAGACTGCCGTTCTTTACAATCAACAGTTCGTCTGTTTCCTCAGCCTCCATAAGTCCGTTTCGGGGCTCAGCAATCTCAAAGGAAGGAGTTTTCCGCTGTACTCCCATGTAGTGATAAGTTTGAATCCTCAACACCTCAGGATAAGGCGCGGAAATCTGAATTGTGAGATTAATGCCTCCCAGTGTTGCCCCCCTGCTGGTAATCTTGCCCGTAGGCGCGCAGATTGTCACCATATCCGGCTCCACTTTGGCAAAGTACACCTCCGCCGGTGAAAAACATGCGCAGCCCTCCTTTTGCAGCCAGCAACCGTTACTGAATTTCATACTGCTCTCCTCCTTTATCATCCAGGTAGTACCAAAAAACAGCTGCTCTCAATTGCATCTGTAACAAGTGTATGACGGTTTCCAAATTCTGTCAAACGCTTTCCTGTACAAACAGCGCCGGCGCGGAATAAAAATGTCAGCCAGGGCTCCCTGCCATGGCTGACACATTTACACATATAACACGGTAAATACTCATACCTGATTCTTCTCAGATTGACTCGATGATCAGTCCATGGGCAATTCCCGGAACACTTTTTCCCTCGTTAAAGCTGGTCTTGCTGAGCAGCGCTCCCGTAGGCATAAAGAGCACCTTCTTCCAGTTTTTCTCCTCCAGCTGCTTCAAAATATAGGCGGACAGAGTGACCGCAGAACAGCCGCAGCCGCTTCCTCCCGCATGGGTATCCTGGGAATCCCCATCATAGATTTCAATGCCGCAGTCCATATGCTGATCGGAAATGTCAATCCCTTTCTCCCGGAGCAGGTCAATGAGCACTCTCTGACCCACCTTACCTAAGTCTCCCGTAATGATTTTATCGTAATCCTCCGGTTGACTGTTAAAGTCAATTAAGTGCTGTTCAATGGTAGAGGCAGCTGCCGGAGCCATACAGGCGCCCATATTCATGGAATCCTTCAGACCGTAATCAACAATCTTTCCAACTGTCATACCTGTGATGCGCGCTCTGGTTTTTGCCTTTCCGGCAAGCGCCGCGTCGTTTCCTGTTCCGCTGCCCTGCATCGCTTCCTCGTTCCCCAGCACGAAAGCTCCGCTGCCTGTCACTGTCCATGAGGCGGACAGAGGACGCTGATTGCCGTAATCCAGCGGATAGCGAAACTCTTTCTCCGCACTGGCAAAGTGACTGGAGGTCACACAGACCACTCTGTCCGCAAATCCTCCCGCGATGCTCATGACTCCGATAGTCAATGACTCTCCACAGGTGGAACATGCCCCATATACACCCAGTAGTGGTATCTGATAGGTGGATATACCAAATGATGTGGCTATCGATTGACCAAGCAAGTCACCCGCGAAGATAAAAGACACTTCTTCCGGTTTTAAACCAGCCTTGGTCAATGCCAGATAAACCGCATCCTTCTGAAGACTGCTCTCTGCCTCCTCCCAGGTCTCGCATCCAAACATATCATCCTCACCCACCATATCAAACAGGAGCCCCAGCGGCCCCTGCCCTTCCTTGGTGCCCACCACACTTCCGCTGCTTAAGATATAAACCGGCTGCTCCGGCTTTATACTGGCTTTCCCCAGCTTCTGATTTTTATTCATAAATAAATTCCTCCGGATTTCTGGATTATAAATCCAGTATTTCTCTCCGAAGGAATTTTTATTCATCCAGCTATTCAGTTATAACCCAGCTCCTGTTTAACCTTAAAAACTACTGTTCTTCTACTACATACATGTAACTTGTAACCACATAAAGCACATATCCGTCATACTCCACTCTGGACCAGCCGAAATCCTCACTGATTCCCGTGCGGTGCACAATCTGACCGTAGTCCAGCCTGCAATGTACAGTAGCATTGCCCTCTGAGGTACTGGGCTCCAGACGCAGGTTCACATACTCTTTTGGAGAAATATTGTCGTCACAGTCGGTAAAAGTAATTGTTCTGCCGTCCTTTGTGCTGACCACATTGGGATCCGGTTCGGCAACAGGCGGCTGATAAGTCAGATCCGTAGTTAAATATCTGCTGACTGCATACAACGTCTGGCCATTGTATTCCAATCTGGACCAACCTGTATCACTGTTAATCCCTGTTCTGGTCAGAACTTCTCCGTTCGTGGCCTGAGTTACAATATTGTCCGCCTGCCCTGTACTCGGAGCGGAACGAAGATTGATCACATCCTTTGGCGTAACCGTGTCCTGACATTCTATAAAGGTCATGGTACCCGACGCAGACGCCTCCGGTTCTCCGCCCGATGCCTCCGCCGGCTCAGATCCCGCTTCAGGACCTGACTCCGGGCTCTCCTCAGAAGCCGTCTCGAAACCCGGCCCCGAATCCTCCCCGGAAACTGTCTCAGGTTCTGGCTCCCGGCTCTCTCCCGAAACCGTTTCAGGGCCTGACTCCGGGCTCTCCTCCGATATCGCATCGATACCGGATTCCGGATTATCTTCAGGCGCTGACTCTACTGTCTGCTCCCCGGTAGAATTATCAATGCCACTCTCATCCCTGCTACGGTGGGTCATATTCCACAAAATTACGCTGATAATTGCTGCAACAACCACCAGTCCCAGAAAAACAAACACCCTGGTTGCCGGCTTCACAGCCGTATCTTCCTCTTCTTCCTGATCCCATTCTTCAAAATCATCATTAAGCTTCATACTTTTCCCTCTGCATGCGAATCAACTCCGTATCCTCAAAGTAATTGATCCGCATGGCGCTCTTTACCTCAGAAAGAGTCTGCGCCGCCACTTCACGGGCTGTCTCACTCCCTTTCCTCAATACCTCATACACTGCCGGAATATCCTGCTCCAGTTCTTTTCTGCGGCTGCGGATGGGTTCCAGCGTCTCCTGCATAATGTTATTCAGGAACTTTTTCACTTTCACATCACCAAGGCCGCCTCTCTGATAATGCGCCTTCAACTCATCCAAATCAGCATATTCAGGCAGATAACGCTCAAAATGCTCCTGTCTGCAAAATGCATCCAAATAAGTAAATACCGTGTTCCCTTCCAGATGCCCGGGATCGCTGACCTGCAGATGCAGCGGATCAGTGTACATGCTCATGATCTTGGTTCTCACCTCATCCGCCGTGTCCGCAAGGTAGATACAGTTGCCCAGAGACTTGCTCATCTTTGCCTTGCCGTCCGTTCCGGGCAGCCTCCTGCAGGCATCATTTTCCGGCAGAAGGGCCGTCGGCTCTACCAGAACAGGTTCATACACCGTATTAAACTTGTGCACAATCTCCCTTGTCTGCTCGATCATAGGCAGCTGGTCATCTCCCACGGGAACCGTTGTGGCCTTAAAAGCAGTAATGTCAGCCGCCTGGCTGATAGGATAGGTAAAAAAGCCCACCGGGATGCTTGCCTCAAAGTTCCGCATCTGTATTTCACTTTTTACTGTCGGGTTCCTCTGCAGCCTGGCTACAGTCACCAAATCCATGTAATAAAAAGTCAGCTCACACAATTCGGAAATCTGCGACTGGATGAACAATGTGGATTTTGCGGGATCCAGCCCGCAGGACATGTAATCCAGCGCAACCTCGATAATGTTCTGGCGTACCTTCTCCGGATTCTCAATATTGTCCGTCAATGCCTGTGCGTCGGCGATCATGATAAATGTCTTTTTATATTCCCCGGAATTCTGCAATTCTACTCGTCTGCGCAGGGATCCCACATAATGTCCCACATGCAGCCTTCCGGTGGGCCTGTCGCCCGTCAAAATAATCTTGTCCATGTCAATAATCCTTCCTTTGGCATATTTGCCGTGCATCTGCCCGTTCCTGCAGACACACGCTCATAATATTGTACCATCTTTTCCCTGATTGGAAAACAGATTTTTCTTATTTGATTTATGACTTATGCCATCAGGGTTCCGTTTTTTATCCGGTTGCACTCAACCAACTATATGGCAACTATTGGCTGCAGATACCCCACTCCGAACAAAAAAACAGGACTAATATGTCAGACTGCATATAGTCTGACGCATTAGTCCTGTTTTGTCAACACACTTCTGACGCTTCGGCAGCTTGCAGTTACTTACTTTTCACGATAAACGAAAAATTCTCCCTGAACCGGCCGATACAGCAGCGGACCTGGGCGGCTGCTTTGCCGCCGGAGAAAATGCAGAAACCAAACACATAATCTCGTGGGCAAACAACGGCGCTGCCGCCAGTAGGCTGAGCCGCATCCACTCTCTTCCCGAAAGCGGTGAGGTGCCGAAGGCATGAATCAGGAAAGGAACCTCAGTTACCGCAAACTGCAGCAGGAAACCAATAACACATGCCGCAATCATCAGCTTATTCTCCAGATGATTCATCCGCAGGACGGAGCGATTTGTATCCCGCATACCCACCGCATGCCAGAGCTGGCTCATTCCCAGCACGGTAAAAGCATAGGTCTGCGCTTTGGACAAAACCCATTCCTCCTGCAGTATCGACGCAAGCCCTGATACATTCACCGAAAAACCTCTGATGTGCAGCAGCGCCACCGGCAGCATGAGAAAAGCCGACAGACTCACCGCTGCTATCAGCACCCCGTAAAAGCAGGTGCAGACCAGTCCTCCCCTGGCAAACAGACTCTCCGTTGCCTTTCTTGGCTGCTGACGCATCAGGCTCCTCCCGTCATTTTTGTCCACCCCCAGCGCCAGTGCCGGCAGGGAATCCGTGATCAGATTGATCCAGAGGATATGGCTGGATTTTAAAGGCGCGGCAAGACCGCATACCACAGCCAGAAACATAGTGATAATCTCCCCGAGATTAGATGACAGCAGGAAAATCACGGACTTCCTGATGTTCTCGTATACGCCCCTGCCCTCCTCGATAGCCCGGCGGATGGTAGCAAAGTTGTCATCCGTCAGAACCATGTCCGCCGCCTGCCTCGCCACATCCGTTCCCGACTTTCCCATGGCAATTCCGATATCCGCCGCTTTCAGTGAAGGCGCATCGTTGACGCCATCTCCCGTCATAGCCACAATCTCCCCCCTGGATTGAAATCCGTCCACGATGCGGACTTTCTGCGCCGGCGAAACTCTTGCAAACACTCTGGTGTCCTCCAGCCTCTCCTCCAGTTCCTCCTCTGTAAGGTGTCCCAGAGTCTCCCCTGTCATACACTGTTCAAAACGCTCCACAATTCCCAGCTGCTTCCCGATGGCAAAGGCTGTATCCACGTGGTCCCCGGTAATCATCACCGTTGTCACTCCTGCCGCTTTGAAATCCGTCACCGCACGGGCCGCCTCCGGCCTTGCAGGGTCACGCATGCCCACCAGGCCAAGGAAGGTCAGATCCGACTCCTCCGGTCTGTTGATACCGCTCCGCATGGCAACCGCCAGCGTGCGCAGCGCTTCCCCGGACATTACAGCCATGGCCTCCCGGATCTGCCGCCGGGTCTCCTCCGAAAGCCGCACTGTACCGTTTCCCGTAAATATGTGGGTACATCTTTTCAGCACCTCATCCGGCGCCCCCTTGGTATAAGAGATGCTTCCGTGAAGAGTAGTCATCATCTTCCTGTCCGAGTCAAAGGAGCGCTCATCCGTCCTTGGCAGCCGCTCCTCCGCCTCCTTCTTCATAAGTCCTGCCTTCTCCCCGAAGTCAAGCAGAGCCAGTTCCGTGGGATCCCCTGTCCGGCTGCCCTGTTCCAGCAGCGCGTCATTACACAATACCATCCCCAGAAAGAAATCCGGCACATCCGATAATCGTACATCCTCCGCCGACAGAATACGGTTTTTAACAAAACACATCTCCACCGTCATCCTGTTCTGGGTAAGAGTTCCTGTCTTGTCAGAGCACACTACGCTCACCGCTCCCAGCGTTTCCACAGAAGGCAATCTCCGTACAATGGTATTCACCCTTACCATTCTGGTAACACTTAAGGCAAGACAGATCGTCACCACTGCCGGAAGTCCCTCCGGAACGGCCGCAACCGCCAGAGAAATAGCGGTTATCAGCATTTCCGGAATGTTCCGTTGCTGCAGTACGGCAATGAGGAACAGGACTCCGCAGAGCAGCAGAGACAGCAGGCTTAAGACCTTCCCCAGTTCTCCCAGCCTCCGCTGAAGCGGTGTCAGCTCCTCCTTCGATTCTGTGATCATGGTGGCGATTTTACCCAGTTCCGTCTCCATGCCCGTTGCCGTGACAATACCTTCCCCACGGCCATAGGTTACAATGGTGGACATATATGCCATGTTATGCCTGTCCCCAAGGGGAATTTCACTGTGTGAGATTTCTGCGGAGGCAACTTCGCCGGAGGAGATTTCTCCCGTAAATAAATCTCCCCTTGAACGCTTCAATTCACTGCGGTCACGCACTCTGCCCGGCATAAATCCGCTGTCCTTGTCCACCGGAACCGCTTCCCCGGTGAGGGCTGACTCTTCCACTTTCAGATTAGCAGTCTGCACAAGCCTCATATCCGCCGGCACCTGACACCCGGCTTCCAGGTATACCAGATCACCCCGCACCAGCTCCGCCGCCGAAATTTCCAGCCGTCTTCCGTCCCGAATCACGAACGCCTTGGGGCTTGTCAGCTTTTTTAGGGACTCCAGGGCTCTTTTCGCCTTTCCCTCCTGCAATACCCCTACGGCTGCATTGAGCATCACAACCACACCTATGATGATGGCATCGCTAATCTCTCCCAAGAAGACAGACACTGCCGCCGCCACGATGAGTACATAAATCAGCGGATCATTCAGCTGCTCCAAAAAAGACTCCGCCGCCGTCTTCTTCCGGGGTGCCTTCATCTCATTCCTGCCGTACATAGCAAGGCGCTTTCCCGCTTCCGCGGCCGTGAGCCCTCTTTTGTCATCACTCTTTAATTCCCTTACCGTTTCCTGTATGCTATACTGTTCAAACACAAAAAATCCCCCCGAAGCATATTTTTTAACAGCCCTCCGAAGTTGTCCGGAATTGTTAATATATATGCCACGAGGGTAAAAAACATGTCCCTCTGTATCCGGAGATTACAAGCAGCCCCCTGCCATCAGCGGATATTTTTTTTACAGATTTCATACACCACGACAAAATAACGCGCCGAATACACTATCAAAAAAGAGTTCACCAGCCTCCGAATGAACTCTTCATATATTAAAATCATTTTATCTTTTCCCCGGTATACAACTCAAACGGCAGGGGATTAGAAAAATCAAAGGTATACCTGATACCCGCCTCCTCGTCGATCAACGTCTTCCCGTCAACTACCGCAAACTCATCGGAACTGAAAATTCCCATACGGCATACTGCGTTATCTGCGTTGTTTAGCGCAAGCATAGTGCCGGGCTTTGTCCCATCCCCGTCAGGATTCAGCATTACGCCAAGGCCTTCTTCAAAAAAGCCCACGAACCCGGAATAAAACTCATTATTCTGAATCACTGCAAATTCTACCGCTGTCATCACGGTTCTCTCAGAGTCATCATCATAATAATACTTCATTGCGATCACAGGGCAGTCCAGATCGTACATGTCCAGGTAATCTCCGATCTTATCCGCCAAAAGCCGATATTCCATAAAAAACTGCGTTACATAGGTGATAATGTCATTATATCCGCCGTCCTCTTCTACCATTACACCGTTCTTTTCCACCTCCACGCGAAGGTTTTGCGTATAAATACTGCCCGGAAAATTGGCCTCGTCTGTTCTGACTTTGTCCCCCACAAGCCTCACCGTGTAATCGCCAAAGGTATGGGTCTCGAACACCATGCTGTCAAGAGACTGCTGTAACTTAACAATGTCCTCGCCTTCCCATACAAGCTCGGCCTTACCCTCAAATCCCCCGTCACCGCAGGGAATATCCGGAATCTCCGTCTCGCCGTAAATATATCTTACCTTTTCCGTACTTTCGTCTTGCGCACTTACATCTTTCGCACCGTTTGCTTCCGTCCCGTCACTGCTTCCACACGCCGCCAGACCGGCAAATATAAACGCTGCCGTGAGCGTCGCTATAATTTGCTTTTTCATGGATTTCTCTCTCCCACCCTTTTAGCATAACTATAGCACTTTTCTATATCCCCTGCAAGCCAGCGCCCGGATGAGAAAGATATCTTTTTTGTAAGTCAGCTGTCTTTTCTATAAAAGTGCTGCATATACCAGCGCAGTCTCTTTGCTCTTATCCTTCTTATAATTATATACCGGAAAGAAGACAGCAGCACCAGCAATCCGCCACCTAAACCACACAAAATCAACAAATCATCTCTCTTCATCGCTTCTGTCCCTCCATTTATTATATAATCCTGTTTTCTATGATTTTAGCATCTGATTTTACACAAAAACATGACTTATTTGTAGAATTTTCCACAAATAAGTCATGTTCTGCAGCGATTATCCGTTGTATCATACAATTGCATTTTACAAATACATCTTACAAAAGAAAGGGGAATTCCAACATGAAGAAACGTATAATGAAATTAGCTGCCCTGTTGTTCTCTGCTGCCCTGCTGGCCTTGCCCGGAACAGCTTTCTCTCTTCGGCAGACAACTCCCGGCGCATCCACCTATAATGCTACAACAAATACTACCTATGCTTGTCCGATTCCTGAAGACGAGGTGTTATGGGATATTCATTAATCCTTCTCCAAATCTACTCCAAGGTTTTCCTTCGCAAACTTCATAAAATATATTTGCATAAAATGTTGCTTAAACATGTCTGTAATATGAATGGTCCATTCCACATATTGCAGACATTTTTTTCTTGCACCATTATACAGAATATCTGCTTCTCCGGAAGTAAAATCTACCGGTCCGCCGGCCTTTTTCTCCGTTCTGTCCTCTTCCACACCAATAAGATTGCTGAGCGCATAATGGATCATGTTAATCTTTCCGTTTAAAAGCTGCTGTTTGATATTCTTTTCAGACCATCCCTCCGCCTCCGAAATATAATCGGAATGAACCATGCAATGAGTCATATTATTTAAAATAAACCCTTCCGACAGAAAATGGTACTTTGTCTGCACTCTGCTCTTCTCAAAATACCCCAATACCTTTTTATATCCGGAAACTGCTTCCTCTCTTCGCCCCATACGCCACCGGCAAATACACATAGTGTTTATCAGGCGCAGTTCATTCCTGGACGGTACCCGTTCCGTTCCTTCTCTATAGGTCAGCCGCAGCAATTCGTCCGCTTTACTGTATGTCTCCTCCGGTCCCATTTTTCCCGTCCGAAGCTGCCATGCGACTTCCAGTCCTTCCACTCGCTGTCTGTTTTCCGGAATGGACATGTCTACATACCTTTTCATCCGCTCTGCCGCCCTTATTGCCTTCTCCTCCTCATGCCGGGACAGAAGCTTTTCAATCTCGGCGTTCATCTCCAGCACATGGTAGTCTTCCGTAGCGACGGCTCCCGCATAACGCCACCCGCTCATACCCAGCCGCTCCATGAGCTGGTATAGCTTCTTCCTGTCCGGCATCTGCCCGTTCTCCACACGCGACAGTGTGGCAGGCTCCTGATAAATCCCCTCGATCAGTTCCTCCTGGGACAGGCCTCTGGCCTTCCGCTCCTCTCTGATAATTTCGCCGATAAGGTAATACTGGCTGACACAGGCGTTAAAATACAGCTTATCAACCGCAGAAACATCCAGTCTGAAATGTGCATAAAGCTGCTCTAACGTCTCCGTCCAACGGGTCATCTCTCCCGCCTTTTCCCGCCGCCCGGTCTGTTCATATACTTCCGCAAGCAGTCTCAGCAGTGAGGGCATACACTGAACCAGGTCATTATCCCGAAGCAGCTCAAGGGCTTCCTCGCACAAGGCCTCACAGGCCCCGGATTCTCCCGCCTCTTTATAAATTCCCCCCAGCACCACTGCAATTTTGGCCTGAAACCTTGCCCGCTCCTCGCTGTCCGTGATCCATTTCTTTATATAATTCAAAACCTTTTCCAGCAGTTCTCCCGCCTGCGATGCCTTGCTCTTCATCCAAAGCGCCTGAGCATACAAGATCAACGTCTCCAGCTCCATCCCCGCCAACAGCCGTTCTTCCAAAACAATCTGCCTCACCTGCCCCATAGTCAGACGGACAGCTTCCTCCAGATTTTTCTCGGCAGCCTCGTATTCTCCCCGCTCTAAGGCCAGCGCCCCCAGAAGCTGTCTCTTATACACAAAT
>JAIDME010000396.1 GCA_029050705.1 Acetatifactor sp. | reverse complement strand
TTTCACTGTAACGGAAACAATCCGCAGGTATCTGTAGACAAATGTGAAGCTTGTTTCTAGGAAGATGGAAGGTATTGACTGGAAGGAAGCGGCGGACTGTATTATTGTTCTTGGAGGCGACGGGACAGTGCTTCGGGCCGCCAGGGAGACCAGGGAGCTGAATATTCCCATAATCGGTGTCAATCTGGGCACACTGGGGTATATGACGGAGATTGAACCTGAAAATCTGGAGGAAGCTTTGGAACGCCTGATTCAGGGGGATTATGAGCGGGAGAGCCGCATGATGCTGTACGGCAGGGCTTTTTTGGATGAAGACAGGACGGAAGAGGGCTGGGCTCTGAACGATATTGTTATCGCTCGAAAGGGACCGCTGCAGATTATCAGATTCAATATTTATGTCAACGGACAATTTTTGAACGATTATAGTGCGGACGGTATGATCGTCACAACGCCCACCGGTTCAACCGGTTATAATCTGTCCGCCGGAGGGCCGCTGGTGGAGCCGAAGGCAAAGCTGATCATGCTGACTCCCATTTGTCCTCACACATTGAACCAGCGAAGCATTATCCTGTCGGCGGAGGACGTGATAGAAATAGAAATTCCTCAGGGCGGGGACGGCAGAGTACAGACTGTGGAGGCAAGCTTTGACGGCGGTCATGGAATTACCCTCCGCACCGGTGAAAAAATCCGGATTACGCAGTCGGAAAAGATAACGGAATTCTTAAGGCTGAACAGAGTCAGTTTTCTGGAGGTGCTTCACGGAAAAATGTCAGAGTGAAGGACGGAAGAAAAACTAAACCTGTAAAATGCACAGGCGAAGCCGGCATGACGGAGGAAGTTTGGAGAAGATATAGAGATGAAGAAGAATCGACATGAAAAGATTGCAGAAATCATTCAAAAATATGATGTGGAGACGCAGGAAGAGCTTGCCTGCAAATTGCGGGAGGCGGGGTTTACGGTGACACAGGCCACAGTATCCAGAGATATACGGGAGATGAAACTCTCCAAGGTTCCCACAGGCGGTGGCAGGCAGAAATATGTTGTTCTGGAGCAGGGGGACGGGCATATGGGTGACAAGTACATCCGTGTGCTCAGAGACGGATTCGTCTCTATGGATATGGCACAGAATATTCTGGTTATCAAAACGGTCTCCGGAATGGCCATGGCCGTGGCGGCAGCGCTGGATGCCCTGCGGTTTGCCGAGGTGGTGGGCTGCATCGCAGGAGATGACACGATTTTCGTGGCAGTGCGCACTGTGGAGGAGACCAGGGCAATGATGGAGAAAATGCAGGAACTATTTAGATAATAACTTTATGGGGGGAAATACAGATAAGATATGCTACAAAGCTTACATGTGAAAAATCTGGCGCTGATTCAGGAGACAGAGGTTGAATTCGGCAGCGGGCTGAACATTCTGACCGGTGAGACGGGAGCAGGTAAATCCCTGCTGATCGGCAGCATCAATCTGGCGCTGGGAGGAAAATTTGACAAGGAAATGCTGCGAACGGGGGCGGAAAGCGCCCTGGTGGAGCTTGTGTTCGAGGGAGACAGCGTCAGAGTGCGGGAAAAACTGGCACAGATGGAACTGGAGGAGTCGGAGGACGGAACGGTGATCATCAGCCGGAAAATGCAGGCAGGGAAAAGTGTCTGTAAGATCAACGGTGAGACAGTGACGGCAAAGCAGGTGAAAGAGCTTGCTGAGGCGCTGATTGATATTCACGGACAGCATGAGCATCAGTCGCTGCTGAACAAGCGGAAGCACATGGAAATTCTGGATTCCTACTGCGGCGAGGAATATGGCGCGGCGGCGGAGGCTGTGGCCCGGGAATACAACAGGTGCAGGGAGCTTAGGAAAAAGCTGGCGGAAGATACCATGGATGAAGAGACAAAGGCCAGAGAGCGTGCGCTGGCTGAATTTGAATGGCAGGAGATTGAGGCGGCGAGGCTGCAGGAGGGAGAGGACGAAGAGCTGGAACAGCGCTATCGTCTCATGGTCAACAGCAAAAAAATAATAGAAAGCCTGTCAGAGAGCTGCCGGATAACGGGAAATGACAGTGACGAGGGCGCCGGAAACGCGCTTGGCCGGGCGCTGCGGGCGGTACGAAGTGTTTCATCCTATGATAAGAGACTGGAAGAGCTGGAAGAGCAGCTGTCGGAGATTGACAGCCTTCTGGCTGATTATAACAGGGATGTTGCGGAATATATGAATGACTGCGAGTTTGACGAGGAGGACTTTGCGGTCATGGAGGAGCGGCTGAACCTTCTGAATCATTTGAAGGGAAAATACGGAAAAACCATCGGGGACGTCATAAGCTATGGACAGGGAAGGCAGGAACTGCTTGAAAAGCTGGAGGACTACGACGCATATGTGGCAAAGCTGGAAAAGGAACTGGCTGAGGCGGAAAAAGAGATGGAAGCGGCGTGCAGGAAATTGACCGAAATCCGGCGGAAGAACGGACTGGTACTGCAGCAGCTGCTGCAGGATGCGCTGGTTCAGCTGAATTTTCTGACGGTGGAATTTGAAATTGCGGTCCGCCCTGAACAGACTGTCACGGCGAAGGGATGGGATGATGTGGAATTTCTGATTTCCACCAATCCGGGAGAGCCGTTAAAACCTTTAAGCCAGGTGGCAAGCGGGGGTGAATTGTCCCGTGTCATGCTGGCGATCAAGACGGTGCTGGCGGGCAGGGATGACATTGACACGCTGATCTTTGATGAGATAGACGCGGGAATCAGCGGCAGAACGGCGTGGAAAGTATCGGAGCAGCTTGACACCCTGGCCCACACTCACCAGGTCATCTGCATTACCCATCTGCCCCAGATAGCGGCCATGGCGGACAGGCATTTCTGTATAGAAAAGAGCAGCACAGAGGACAATACGATCACAGACATTCGGGCGCTGGAGGAGGAAGAGGGAATGTGCGAACTCGCCAGACTGCTGGGCGGCGATGAATTGTCCGAGGCGGCTATGTCCAATGCAAGAGAGATGCGCGCCCGGGCGGAGGAGCACAAAGAGCAAAAATGAGCGTGCTGTAATAGGATTTTTTCGACAGATAAGAATAATTCACATAATCAAGGAGGTTCAAAATGACACAGAGAACAGACATTCACAAAGTACTTATCATAGGCTCGGGTCCCATTATCATCGGGCAGGCCTGTGAGTTTGACTATTCAGGCACGCAGGCTTGTAAGGCTCTGAAAAAGCTGGGATATGAAATTGTGCTGGTGAATTCCAACCCCGCCACCATCATGACTGACCCGGAGATGGCCGACGTTACATATATCGAGCCCCTGAACAAGGAGCGCCTGGAGCAGATTATTGCAAAAGAGCGTCCGGATGCGCTGCTGCCTAATCTGGGCGGACAGTCAGGGTTGAATTTGTGCGCCGAGCTTGCAGGCGCCGGTATTCTGGAGAAATATAATGTGAAGGTCATCGGCGTTCAGGTGGATGCCATTGAGCGTGGTGAGGACCGGATTGAGTTCAAAAAGACCATGAACGAACTGGGCATTGAGATGGCCCGCAGCGAGGTGGCTTACAGTGTGGAGGAGGCTCTGCAGATTGCGGACAGGCTGAATTATCCCGTGGTACTGCGTCCAGCCTACACCATGGGCGGTGCCGGCGGCGGGCTGGTGTACAATAAGGAAGAACTGAAGACAGTCTGCGCAAGAGGGCTGCAGGCCAGCCTGGTGGGACAGGTTCTTGTGGAGGAATCCATTCTGGGCTGGGAGGAACTGGAGCTTGAAGTAGTCAGAGATGCGTCGGGTAGCCTGATCACAGTCTGCTTTATCGAAAACATTGACCCTATGGGAGTACATACGGGAGATTCCTTCTGCGCCGCACCCATGCTGACTATTTCAAAGGAGTTACAGGCAAGACTTCAGGAATACGCTTACCGCATCGTGGAATCCGTGCAGGTCATCGGAGGAACCAATGTGCAGTTTGCCCATGACCCGGTGAGCGACCGCGTGATCGTCATTGAGATCAATCCACGCACATCCCGCTCATCCGCTCTTGCTTCCAAGGCCACCGGCTTCCCTATTGCGCTGGTGAGCTCCATGCTGGCGGCGGGTCTTAACCTGAAGGATATTCCCTGCGGCAAGTACGGCACGCTGGACAAGTATGTGCCGGACGGGGACTATGTGGTGATAAAGTTTGCGCGCTGGGCTTTTGAAAAGTTTAAAGGCGTGGAGGACAAGCTGGGAACCCAGATGCGCGCTGTCGGCGAAGTCATGAGTATCGGAAAGAATTATAAGGAGGCATTCCAGAAGGCAATCCGCAGTCTGGAAACCGGGCGCTACGGCCTGGGGCAGATTGAGAAGCTGATGGAAAAGACCAAAGAACAGCTTCTTCAGATGCTGGCAACGCCTTCCAGCGAAAGGCATTTCGCCATGTATGAGGCTCTGCGCAAGGGGGCTTCCGTGGAGGAAATCCATGAGATTACCCATGTGAAGACCTGGTTTATTGAGCAAATGAAAGAGCTTGTGGAGGAGGAAGAGGAGCTGCTGGCATGCAGAGGCGGACTGCCTGACAGAGAGAAGCTTATTGCCGCTAAAAAGAACGGCTTCTCCGACAAGTATCTGAGCCTGCTGCTGGAGATTCCGGAGGCAGACATCAGAAACCGCCGCATAGAGTTAGGTCTGGAGGAGGCCTGGGAGGGCGTGCATGTCAGCGGAACCCAGGACAGTGCATATTATTATTCTACCTACAATGCCGAAGATAAGAACCCGGTGAATGACAGCAGACCCAAGGTGATGATCTTAGGCGGCGGCCCTAACCGTATCGGCCAGGGCATTGAGTTTGATTACTGCTGTGTACATGCTTCTCTGGCTCTGAAGAAGCTTGGTTTTGAGACCATTATTGTAAACTGCAATCCGGAGACGGTTTCCACGGATTACGACACCTCAGATAAACTTTACTTTGAGCCCCTGACCCTGGAGGATGTGCTGAGTATATATAAAAAGGAAAAGCCTGTGGGCGTGATCGCACAGTTCGGCGGCCAGACACCCTTAAATCTGGCGGCAGACCTGGAGAAAAACGGCGTGCGTATTCTCGGTACGGCACCTTCCGTGATCGATCTTGCGGAGGACAGGGATCTGTTCCGGGCCATGATGGAGAAGCTGGATATTCCCATGCCGGAATCCGGTATGGCATCCACGGTGGAGGAAGCCCTGGAGGTGGCTCATAACATCGGATACCCGGTGATGGTGCGCCCGTCCTATGTGCTGGGCGGCAGAGGCATGGAAGTGGTGTATGATGACGAAAATCTTGTGGGTTATATGCAGGCGGCAGTGGGTGTGACGCCTGACAGGCCCATATTGATCGACCGTTTCCTGAATCATGCAACGGAGTGCGAGGCGGATGCCATCAGCGACGGAACAAACGCCTTTGTGCCTGCGGTAATGGAACACATTGAGCTGGCCGGCGTACATTCCGGTGACTCGGCCTGCATCATTCCCTCCAGACATATTTCCGAGAAGAATGTGGCACCCATCAATGATTACACTCGCAGAATCGCTGAGGAAATGCATTTAAAG
>JAIDME010000395.1 GCA_029050705.1 Acetatifactor sp. | reverse complement strand
CTGATGCTGCCCGGAATCATTATCGGCGTAGTGGGAATTATGGGGATTGCATCTGCCTATCCTCTCTATACTCATGTTACAAAAAAACAGCGGGAAAAGGTGGCACCGGAAATAATTCGGTTGACCGACGAATTGATGAAGTAAAATGCAGAAAAAGATAATTTCTTGCCTTGTCAGCAGGACTCATTTTTTATCAGTCTGGTCTGGAAGGTGATATGCTGATGTGTCCGTTCCTTGCTGATGAGTCCAAGGAGCAGATTGTAGGTATACTCCATCAATTCGGCCATGGGCTGCTCAAAGGTGGTGACAGTAGGAATACAGTAATTCATGACTTCAATGCCGTCAAAGCTGATGATTTCAATATCCTCGCCGGGAATCCTGCCTGTGTCATGGATTGCTTTTATGACAGCAGGGGCTATGATGTCCGCCACACAGCAGACAGCAGTGATTTCCGGATGCTGCTGCAGATGTTTTGACAGGGTCTCATAGGCCTTGGTGTATCGGTAATCGCTCTCCAGAATGTTGTCGAAATTGTGTTCAAGATGATGCTCGTTTAATGCTGCGCGGTAGCCGCGTACCCGCAGGCCATAGACGCTATTGTCTATCCGGGAGGAAATCATGGTGCAGATGTTTTTATGTCCCTTTTTGATGAGATAGCTCATCTGGGCATATGCAGTCTCAAAATGATTTACCTGGATGCTGGAATAGGAGGTCTGCCCTGTGTGCATCGGCAGAACGGCATTTACAAATATGGTAGGGCAGGATAGAAGCTCCAGCTGCTGCGGAGTGACACATTCAAAATTTCCGCCTATATAAATCAGACCGCATAGCTTGTGTCTGTCCACATAGGCAGTCAGTTCCTGAAACTTTTCCTGTTTGTCCTGTATGTAATAGTTATCATGATAGGACAGGATGGTGTAGCCGGAATTATGCAGATGAATGGACAGCATTTCTTCCAGAGAGTTGTAGAGAGCATTGTATACGCCTTCCACGACCAGACCGATCTGAGCGGCTCCTGCTCCGGATTTGGAGGCGCGGGAGTTTGTGCCGGGATTATATTGATTTTCTTCAATAATATGCAGTACATGCTGCTTGGTTGCGTCACTGATGTCCGGGTAATTGTTCAGTACTTTGGAAACCGTCCCGGGAGTTACGTTGGCAAGTCTTGCAATATCTCTGATGTTCATGTGTTCCTCCCACGCTGCATGCAGCTTTGCATAATCTATTGTTACATACTTTCAAGAATCTCCAGAGGAGAAATTCCCAATGCATTTAAACGCTTGTATGAATCTGGAAGACAGTCATCCCAGACCTGCGCCGGATTGTGGCAGTCGGAGCCAACTATGACGCGGACATGGGAGTCCGATACTTTTTCCCAAAAGGATATGTGAGGATACATAAAGCGTTTGCCGTCAGGATAGTCATGTATGCCGCGCCGAAAACCGTTGGCGTTAAATTCCAGGATCGTGTTCGTGGAAAGCGCGGCGTCAATGATTAAGTCAGATGCAATGTCGCAGTTTTTATCCCAGGCAAATTTATTCATGGCGAAAATGTCAGGATGCGCTATTATTTTAAAGCAGCCAGTTTTCATTGCTTCGACCAGGGCATGGGCATATTCTACATAATCCTCTGTACTTCGTGCCTGCGTAATGTTAACCAGGCAGTCTGTCTGATCTCGATAAAAATGCTCCCCCAAGAGAAGATAATCAAGCTTTTGATCCTGCAGGAGATATTCATAGTAGGCTCGATATTCGGGAAGATATTCAATTTCCAATCCTTTACAAAGAATTATATCAGCAGAGTATTTCTCAGTCAACAAGTCAATTGCATGTATGTGCTCAGCCAGCTCTGAATAAGGCATCCGCAGACCGAAATCTCTGTCAGGAAAGGGTGCATGATCGGAAAAGCCGAGGACGGCCATGTCCGATTGCAGTGCATTTTGTATATAATCTTCTTCGCTGCCTTGAGCATGGCGGCAGCGCTGTGTGTGAGTATGATAATTTGTCTTCATTTTTCCTCTCATTCCGCCGCAAAAGCGACATTATAATCCGTTATAATCGGATGTTTCGCATGTTGTTTCGCTTTAATAATATAGAAACAGGAGCAGAAACAAAATAAACATCTGAATCTATAATAACATTGCATAAATAAAAACGCAATATAAAAAAATAAATGTATAAACAGCACAAAAATTATGTTGACACAACGAAACAATAGTGATAGTATTTCCTTAATGGGAGCGAAACACTTCCGCTTGTTTCGTGGGTGCACAACGAAACAAGAAAAGAAACACAGAAAAATACGGATTTATTATGAAAAAGGAGAAGGTTGATATTATGAAAAGAAAAATTTTATCCATGATGCTGGCAATCTGTATGGCAGCGGGGATGACCGGTTGCGGAAGCAAACCGGCGGATTCGGAACGGCAGTCCGGAAATGATCAGCAGCAGTCGAAGCAGTCCGAAACAGAGCAGCAGGAGACTTCTCAACAGTCAGAGGAAGTTACACCGGAGGCGGTGAAGCTTACTGTCTGGAGCCCTTCCGAGGATCAGAACCCCGAACTGGGACAATGGCTGAACACCATGTGCGAACAGTTCAATGAACTGCATCCGGAGTGGGATATTACCTTTGAATATGGAGTATGTACCGAGTCTGACGCAAAGAAACTGGTTCCCCAGGATATCGATGCGGCAGCGGACGTGTTCCTTTACGGCTCCACCGGTCTGGAAAACCTCTGTCAGTCCAGCAGTCTGACGGAATGGGGCGGAAAATACAAGGAGGCCGTTGAGAACAACTATCCGGAGGCGCTGGTAAACTGTCTTATCTATGACGGCGGACTTTACGGGGTTCCTTTCACCACGGATACTTATTTCATGTACTATGATAAAAGTGTGTTCTCCGAGGAGGATGTGAAGTCTCTGGACACCATGCTGGAGAAAGGCAAGGTAGCGTTCCCCCTGGCAAACGGTTATTATCTGGCAGCTTTCTATCAGGGTAACGGATGCACTTTCTTCGGCGAGGATGGCAAGTCCCGTGAGGCTGGAATTGACTTGAGCGGAGAAAAGGCTGTGGCGGTGACAGACTGTCTTGTAGATCTTGTGGCAAATAAGAATTTCATTGTTGCAGAGCCTTCAGATGCCATCGGTATGATGCGTGAAGGTAACTGTGACGCATATGTCTGCGGTACATGGCAGGCGACTCAGACACAGGAGATATTGGGTGAGAACTTTGGAGTGACTGTACTGCCTTCCGTAAAGATTAACGGCGTGGATACTCAGATCAGGCCCTTTACCTCGGCTAAGGCAGTGGGTGTGAAGGCTACTACTGCATATCCAGAGGCTGCAATGAACCTGGCGCTGTATCTGGCAGGATATGACTCCCAGAAAGCGCATTATGAACTGCGCGGTTATGTGCCTTGTGAAAACGCGCTTGTAGCGGAGGTTCAGGACGACGCTATCTGCAAGGCTGATGCTCAGACGGTGAATGAGGTCGCAATTGCCAGAGCCTGCTTTACTGAGTTCTCTTATTACTGGAGCCCTGCGGAGAGCATGGGTACGGACTTGAGAGATGGTGTGGTGACACATGAAAACGCGGCAGAGAAGACAGAGGCATTCCATGCAGCTGCAAACTCTTCCGGAGTAGAATAAGATTTTTGAGGGGTGCAAAATGGAAAGAGCAAAGAGGAAACAGCCGTCGATTCATACCGGTGCCATCTTTGCCCTGAAGAACGGTTCTGCGATCGTACGCCTGTCCGCAGTGGTCTGCGGGCTGGGCTGCATCGTCAGAAAACAGTTTGCAAAGGGTCTGCTGTATCTGGCAGCTGAAGTGCTTGTCATTCTGTATATGATAAATGCGGGCACATATAACCTGAAAAAGCTGGTGACTCTGGGTGATGTAGAGCAGCAGAAGATATGGAATGAGGCAAAGAGTCTTTATGAATATGTGGATGGGGACCGCTCTCTGACGATCCTGCTTTACGGTGTCATAACGGCAGCTGTCCTTCTCTTTGCGCTTTTGCTGATCAGGAGCTCCGTGAGAAGCGCTTATGCTGCGGAACTCCTGTATAAGAGCGGAAAGCCTGTTCCGGGGGCGAGACAGGAGATAAAGGAGCTGTTTAACCGGAATCTGCAAAAAACGCTTCTTTCTCTTCCGGTCATCGGTGTGCTGGTATTTACTATATTGCCGCTTGTCTTTATGATATGCATGGCGTTTACGAACTACAGTGTCACGGACAATAAACTGGTTTTGTTTGACTGGGTCGGCTTGGCTAACTTTAAAAAACTTGTTAACCTCAACGGCAGTCTGGGGCAGACATTCTGGCCGGTTTTGGGCTGGACAATCTGCTGGGCAATCTTGGCGACTTTTTCAAATTATATTCTGGGAATGCTGCTTTCACTTTTTATTAACTGGAAAGAGATTCGGGCCAAAAAGCTCTGGAGGTTCTGTTTTGTGCTGACAGTTGCAGTGCCGCATTTTGTGACACTGCTGATCATAAAACAGATGCTGCAGCCTAACGGAGCGGTCAATGTATTACTGCAGAGTCTCGGGCTGACAGAGGCGCCTTTGCCGTTTTTTACAAATGCTACATGGGCGAGGGTCAGCGTGGTACTCATTAACATTTGGGTAGGCGTGCCTTATGTTCTTTTGCAGATTACGGGAATCCTGCAGAACATTCCGCAGGAGCTGTATGATTCGGCGAGGGTGGACGGCGCAGGTCCGGTAACTACCTTCCGCAAGATTACACTTCCCTATATGCTGTTTGTGACTACACCTTATCTGATTACCACTTTTACAGGCAATATTAATAATTTTAATGTGATTTTCCTGACCTCCGCAGGGCTTCCGAGACCGGTGGAGTCCACCGCAGGCAAGACGGACCTGCTGATCACATGGCTGTATAAGCTGACGATAGAAAAGCAGTATTATGATGTGGGAGCGGTCATCGGCATCATGACCTTTGTGACATTGGGAATCGTATCGCTGATCACGTTCCGTTATAGCGGTTCCTATAAAAACGAGGAGGGTTTCCGATGAAGAATAACAAAAGGTCTCTGAGGAAAAAAATACTGGTTGGGCTGTCTCATGGCGTGCTGGCGGTTCTTTCTTTTGTTTGGCTGATTCCTATTGTATGGGTAGTGCTGACCAGCTTCCGAGGAACAAAGGGATCTTACAGCTCCACCTTTTTCCCCACCAGCTATTCTCTTGATAATTATAAAAAGCTGTTTACGGATTTCTCGGTGTTTAATTTTCCGCAGATGATGCTGAATACATTGATCATTGCGGTGGTCAGCTGCCTGATCTCCACCTTCTTTGTGGTATCTGTAGCGTATACGCTTTCCAGATTGCGATTCAGGGGGAGAAAGGCGTTGATGAATGCCGCTATGATAATCCATTTATTTCCCGGTTTTATGTCCATGATCGCTGTATACTATATTGTAAAGATGCTGGGCTGGACCGACGGGCCGATGCTGAGGGTGGCTATGATAGCAGTATACGCAGGCGGAGCGGGAGTGGGGTATCATATTGCAAAGGGATTTTTCGACACAATTCCCATTGCGCTGGATGAAGCGGCTATGATAGATGGAGCCACCAAATGGCATGTACTGACAAAGATCATCATGCCTTTGAGCAGACCGATCATCGTGTATACGCTTCTGACTTCTTTTGCCGGACCGTTCAAGGATTTTATGCTGGCAAAGGTGCTGTGCGGGCCTAATAAGGATTATTTTACCGTTGCGGTGGGTATGTACCAGATGCTGGAGAGAGAATACATAGACCAGTGGTTCTGCAGCTTTGCGGCTGCGGCGGTAGTCATATCCATACCTATTGCAACGCTCTTCCTCTGTACGCAGAAGTATTATGCGGAGGGAGTCAGCGGCGCGGTAAAGGGCTGACAGGCAGGGTCATATTTACTGTAAAGATCAAATTGTTTAGTTCGTAAAAGGCCGCGTTCACTACTGAATGATAGTGTGCGCGGTTTTTTAAAATGCAGACAGACTGCCGCTGTATATAAATGAAGCGGATCTGGTAAAGGAACAGATGGACAAGGGGCTGCTTGATCTGGGTTTGCTTTTAGAACCGATTGAGATGGGAAAGTATGAGTTTATCCGGTTGGATATGAAAGAAAAATGGGTGGTATTGATGCCGCCTGACGATCCTCTTGCAGAAAGGGAAGCTGTTACAGCGGGCAATCTGGCCAAACTGCCATTGATCCTTCCGCGACGCATGCAGGTTCAAAGCGAGCTGGCAAGCTGGTTTGGCAATTATTATAAAAATCTGAATGTGCTGTTTACCAGCAATCTGAGTACAAACGGAGCAGTCATGGTAAGCCGGGGATTGACATACTCGCTGGTCATAGAAGGAGCAGTGCCGTTCTGGGATTCCTCAAAGATAGCCTGCCGGCCGCTGTACCCGGATCTTACAGCAACAAGCGTTTTGGCGTGGAAGCGTGAGCAGCCGTTTAGTTTGGCAGCAATTCACAGGATACGGTCATGGAATGGATAAACGGCCAGGTGTGATGCACGATTGCAGGAAAAGCCTTGAGAGATGTGCAGGGTAATGTTATACTGGTAATAAAGCTATTTATGGACAGGTCTGAAATCAGAAATAGGGAGGAGTATTGAATGGAGTTAAAATTTATAACATTAGCTAATAATATTAGAGAAAAAAACGGTTTTCTTTCACTGGATGAGATTATGGAGTTAGTTGCTGTAAATAATATCGTTTATGACTGCTTTTCATTGTTAATTAGCAAGAAAGCAAAAATAGGAAAAGACAATATTTTTTATCCTAATGTAACTATTTGTTGTGACGATAATTCAGAATTAATAGTAGGTGATTCTAATTACTTTTTTAGTTCTACTCATTTTGTTGCAGAAAACGGAGGAAAGATTTTAATTGGAAATAGAAATGAATTTAGTGATGGGGGCGTTTGTGTTAAAGCCAATATGACTGATGCTAATATAGTCTTTGGAGATAATGGTAGGTATGATGGTAGAATTAACATCTTTGGTAAATGTATGTTTGAAGCAGGATCTCAGATAATTGGAAACATCAATGTATATAATTGTTGTTTGAAAGAAGGTGGAGATTATACCGAAAAAAATCCGGATGAAAGAGCTGGATTATTAAAGGGATTTGGAACTGTTAAAAGTGTAATAGTGAATAGGGGAATGGTAATAAATGGCGCGGGTGATTTTTCTAAAGCTCCGTTAGAACAGCAGTCCAAATATCATAAATGAAAACAGTAGGGTGTGCTAAAACGTCTTTAAAATTGTTATAAGGGATAAATATAGATAATTGATAAGATACCATCAAATTGTATAATGTAAAAGGAGAATGAAACATATGCTAAGGGTGCCATTATATGATGCACCGGGAAAATATGCATTACTTTTTTTCCGAAGGAGGAAGATATCATGAACTATAAATCATTTCAGGACATATCGCTTTCCGGGCTGGGGATGGGAAATATGCGGCTGCCGGTGCAGGGGGATAAGGCAGGTGCGCCGATCGACCGCGTTCGGGCGCAGGAAATCATTGACTACGCCATGGAAAACGGCATAAATTATTATGATACCGCCTATGTGTATCACGGCGGTGAATCAGAAAAGTTTCTTGGGGAAGCAATGAAGAAATACCCGCGGGAAAGCTATCATCTCGCTACGAAATATTTAGTGTTTGTGAATCCGGATTATAAGGCTGTCTTTGAAGAGCAGCTTGCACGGCTGCAGACAGACTATATTGATTTTTATCTGCTTCACGGAATTAATGATGAGCACTGTCAGAGTTATCTGAATAATGGGTGCATTGAATATCTTCTGGAGCAGAAAAAGGCAGGACGTATCCGCTATCTTGGGTTTTCTGCCCATGCCGCTGTGGAGACGCTGACGAGGGCGGCTGATCATCATCAGTGGGATTTTGCACAGATTCAGCTTAATTATTATGACTGGAAGTATGGGAGCGCAGCGAAGGAATACAAGGTGCTGGAGGAAAGAAATATTCCCATCATGGTTATGGAGCCGGTTCGTGGCGGAAGGCTGGCGAATCTTTCCAGTGAAGCGGAACAAATGCTGAAGGAGGCACATCCTGACTGGAGTATGGCGTCATGGGCGCTGCGGTGGGTAAAACGTCTGCCGCAGGTGCAGGTCATTTTAAGCGGGATGTCAAATATGGAACAGATTCGCGACAATGTCAGAACTTTTCAGGAACCGGAGGGACTTACCGATGCGGACGCAGAATTGCTGATGAAGGCATGCGAGGCATTCAAAAATCAGATTTGCGTTCCGTGCACTGCCTGCCGTTACTGCTGTGACGACTGCCCGAAGAAGATTAATATCCCGGCCTGCCTTGAAATATATAACGGATATAAGACAGATGGTTCTTGGGTGTTAGGCCGCCTTAACAGTATTGACAGCGAGGGAAAACCGTCTGACTGTATCGGGTGCGGTGCCTGTGCCGGGCATTGTCCGCAGAGCATAAGGATTCCGGAGATTATGTCAGAACTTGCGGGGCTGTCAGAGAAGAAATAATTTTTTTGTATCAGGCAAAAAATTAAAATGAGGTATTTTGAAGGCGCAAATATCAGCCTGCAATGGCTATAAATCTTGAATGTTAATATGGGTTGCTTGCAGCAACGGGCAGTCCTTCATACAATGATGGCAATAACTGAAAGAAAGGAGGTTGTCTCTAATGTTAAACGAAAACATTAAAGCAATCAGAAAATCAAAAGGACTTTCGCAAGAAGAACTTGCCATCAAACTGAATGTGGTACGACAAACAATTTCTAAATGGGAAAACGGATTGTCAGTTCCTGATTCTGATATGTTAATCTCCATATCGGAAGTGCTTGAAACACCCGTAAGCACTTTGCTCGGGGAAACTGTTGTTGAATCGAAGGTTGATGACTTAAAGGCGATTTCCGAGAAACTGGAGATTATTAACTTACAGCTTGCACAAAGAAAGACCACGAGAAGAAAAATACTTCATTGGCTGCTCATCGCATTGTGTACGGTCATAGTAATAATTTCTGCAGTCTTAATAGTATTAAACAGTTGCTACTTAGGCTGGGATTATAATGACCCTGAAACCGCCGTTGTCGGAGTGGTTTTTCACGCATTTGAATGGTTGTTTGTAAGATTAGCACCAATCATCCTTATAGGGGCAATCGTTGGAATTTTTCTGACGCGAAAGAAAGTATAAAGCTGTTCAGGGAAGGAGTTTTATGGAAAAAGCGGCAGTTGTTCACAATCCCGATAATTATTTCTTTTATTCCACAGGCAGGGACACATTTACTGTAAAGCTGGTGGCGAAGGCAGGGGATGTGTCCCTTGCTGCGCTTCATTACAGGGATAAATATATCCCTTTGGACAAGCTGGATACCAGAGGAAAAGTTCCCATGCGCCGGGTGGCGGGAGACGGGCTCCATGATTACTATGAAGCGGAGTTAAAGGTGAATATGCTCTGTATCCGCTATTTTTTCGAACTCACGGACAGCAGGGGTGAGGTTGTATATTATGGAAATTATTCCTTCTATGACAGAATGCCGGAATGCATCGAGGAGATGTTTGACTGCCCGCAGCTGAGCCGTGAGGAGGAGAAATATGAGGCGCCTGAATGGGCAAAGGGCAAGGTGGTGTATCAGATTTTTGTGGACAGATTTGCAACGGATAAGAATGTGCCGGCGGAGGAATGGTACAGGGAGGATTTAGGTCATAAGGACAGCCTGCGGGGAAGCTTAAAAGGAATTACACAAAGGATACCTTATCTGAAGGAGCTTGGGGCGGAGGTGCTTTATCTCACTCCTATTTTTGAGGCAGAAACGACACATAAGTATGACACGGTGGACTATATGCGGGTGGATCCGGGGTTTGGCACGGAGGAGGATCTGCGGGAACTGACAGAGACGGCTCATGGGGCGGGAATGTATGTGATTTTGGATGCTGTATTCAATCATACTTCCAGACATTTCTTTGCCTTTCAGGATCTGCAGCAGAATCAGGAGGCATCCCGATACAGGGACTGGTATTATGTGGACGAGTTCCCTGCACGGGGAGAACTTATGCCCTCCTACAGGTCTTTCAGCTATTTCGGCGGAATGCCGAAGCTGAACTGCCGTAATCCGGAAGTGAGGGACTACATTTTCGGCGTGATAAGGCATTGGACCGGGGAGTGCCATGTGGACGGATGGCGGCTGGATGTGGCAGATGAGATCGGACGGGATTTCTGGCGGGAATTTCGCAGGGAGCTTAGAAAAGTGAATCCCCAGGCGTTGATCGTAGGGGAAATATGGCATTTTAACGGCAGCTACCTTGAGGGCGATCAATGGGACAGTGTTATGAACTATCATTTTACTGAGGCCGTGAAGGGCTTTCTTTTGGAGAGGACACTGACAGCCAAAGGATTTGCGGAGCGGCTTGATTTTGTGCGCGGACGACTGAAGGGGGAGACGGTGCCCCTTTTGTGGAACCTGATTGACAGTCATGATACGGACCGCTTTCTGACCCAGGCCGGGGGAGACAGGAAACTGTTGAAGCTGGCGGCAGCGCTGCAGCTTCTGCTGCCCGGTATGCCCATGATTTACTACGGAGACGAGGCAGGAATGACAGGGAAAAAGAAGGGATCCGGCTGCAGACGGGGCATGCTCTGGGAGAAGGAGAGACAGGACGCCGGGCTTCTGGAATATTATAAGAGATTGATTGCCATTCGGAAGAAATATCCGGCGGTGGGCAGGGGAGAAGTGCATTGGAAGCTGCGGGAGGGAGCAGACCGGCTTCTTTGCTGGGAAACAGAGCTTTCGGGTGAGACCGGCGTTGCCGTTGCAGTAAACTGCGGCGGGGATACACAGGATTGTTCCGAATGGGCAGGCAGGCGGATTGCCGCTTCGGAAGCGGTGTTTGAGGGAGTTTTAGAACCTTTTCAGGCAGTGGTTTTAGAATTTATTAAAAAAAGTTAAAAAAAGACTTGCATTTGTGCGGAGCATATAATATAATAACTCTTGCGTTGTGAGAGATGTTATAATTGCACCGCTAGCTCAGTTGGTAGAGCACCTGACTCTTAATCAGGGTGTCCAGGGTTCGAGCCCCTGGCGGTGCACGCTCCTCTTTCGGAGGAGAACGAAGAACTGTTTTTGAGGACGTAGGAGCCTTGGGGACGGTTCTTTTTTTGTGCTTTTACATGCCTGTTTTGTACCGCTTATCGCAGGATAGTTGAGAAAACCTTTGTGGAAACACATAATGTTTTATTTTGTATTTGATTTGTGATTTAATATTTCGAAAATACAGTAAAACACAAGGTGAAATTTATACACAGGCATTACAGAAATTAATCCTTTTGCAGAGCCGCCGCAATCGCTTTCCCCACCAGTCCGCTGCCGCCAATCAGCAAAACTTTATTTCCCATGTGTGCCATGTGCCTCCTTTATAGCCTCTGTGAGGCTTTTCTCATTTGAAACTTTAGTTCTAAAATTGCTCATTGAATGGCTATGAACAGTTACTATATATCATACAATAGCGAGCGGCACATTTCAATGTTCTTGCTATTGACAAAAAATGACCCTCATGTTAATCTATGAATACTCTTTGCGCTGCATATAAATCTACAGTACAAACTGAGCAGACCGTGACGGAATGTCATGGAGTCGGGTCACATGTGTGGCAGTGGAATTTTTCATCCACGGGACAGTAGTTGCTAATACTGATTCGTGGGTGTTTTTTTATATTTTTTGCAAAGACTTTCTTCTAAAATCCCCACATATATTGGTGTCATAGAGCTATCTTATATTTCGGAGGATTTGTATGAAAAAAGACAAAATAACGAAAATCGATAACAACGCACCTGACAATGACTTTCAGAAAGTTGCTGACAAGGTATCAGCGGTAACCATTGCAGGAAATCTGGTACTGTCTGTATTTAAGCTTATGGCGGGGGTGATAGCTCGGTCTAATGCGATGATAAGCGATGCGGTTCACTCTGCATCGGATGTATTCAGTACGATCGTGGTAATTATAGGAATTAAGCTTGCGGCGAAGGAGGCGGATAAGGAGCATCCTTACGGGCACGAACGTCTGGAATGTGTGGCGGCCATTATTCTGGCCATGGTCCTCTTCACAACAGGACTGGGAATCGGGCTGGGAGCATTGAGAAACATCCTGTCCGGCAGCTATAGTGATCTGCAGGTTCCGGGAATTTTAGCACTGGTGGCGGCTGTTGTTTCAATCCTGGTCAAGGAAGCCATGTTTTGGTATACCAAAATAAATGCAGCCAGAATTGACTCCAGTGCATTGATGGCGGATGCATGGCACCATCGTTCGGACGCTTTTTCTTCTGTAGGGGCCCTGATAGGAATCGGCGGGGCAAGACTTGGATTTCCGGTTATGGATTCCGTTGCCAGTCTGGTGATCTTTGTATTTATTGTAAAAGCGGCATATGATATTTTTAAGGATGCCGTTGATAAGATGGTGGATCATTCCTGTGACGAGGAAACGGAAAAACAAATTTATGAATGTGTTATGAGGAACGCTGAAGTAATGGGAATAGACTCACTTCATACACGCATTTTCGGCAATAAAATTTATGTGGACATAGAAATTGAGGTAGACGAATCTTATACCCTGAAGAAATCACATGAAATTGCGGAAGAGGTACATGAAAATATTGAACAGGATTTTTCGAAGATCAAGCATATCATGGTGCATGTGAATCCGGCAAAGAAACAGGGATAAGTGTGGGAGCGGCAGAAACGGAGGCAGTCAGGTGGAACAGAAAAAGAAAACGGAACTTTGGGATGTTTATGACAAGGACAGGGTCAAAACCGGGAAAATACATAGAAGAGGCGAAAAACTGCCCGACGGACAATATCATCTGGTGGTGCATGTCTGCATTTTTAACAGCCAAAACCAGATGCTGATACAGCAGAGGCAGCCTTTCAAGGAAGGTTGGAACAATATGTGGGATCTGACGGTGGGCGGATCCGCGGTGGCGGGAGACAGCAGCAGTCAGGCGGCGGAGCGGGAAGTGTACGAGGAACTGGGACTGAAAATTGATCTGTCCGGCGTGAGGCCGGATTTTTCAGTGACATTTCCGGGCGGGTTTGACGATTACTATCTGATCAGAAAAGATGTGGAACTCTCAGAGCTGGTCTTACAGGAAACAGAGGTGCAGAGAGCAAAATGGGCGGGCAAGGAAGAGGTGCTGAAAATGCAGGAGGAGGGCACCTTTATTCCCTATTGGTTCCTGGACAGGCTGTTTGACATGGAGCAGTGGTATAAGCAATACAGGGATGAGGACGCGGCTGTTCACTTCGCATATGCAGATGAGCGCCACCTTACATCCTGGATGAGCCTGGTGGAGGTAGTCAGGTGGAATTTCCCGGGACTGGAAACAGAGGAAAAGCTGGCAGCATACCGGGAGACGGTGGAAAAAAGCATGAAGCAGGGAACCGCAGTCTGTGCCCTGTTCGGAAATATGGTGGTGGGAATCCTTTTGTTTTCTGTAAAACATAATATGCTGTGCTGTATGGCGGTGCATCCGGATTTTCGGAGGAGGCACATAGCTTCCCGCATGGTGGAAATGATGCTTGCGAAAATGGACAGAGAACGTCCGGTTACAGTGGAAACCTTTCGGGAAGAGGACGAGAGGGGAGCCGCACCGAGAGCATTTTATAAGAAGCTGGGATTTGAGGAGGGGGAGCTCTGTCTTTTTGAGGAGAGTTACCCGGAGCAGCGGTTTTACCTGCGGAAGTGGTAAGGAAGGATTATAATAAGAAACGGGATACGAGTAAGTACTGTGGGCTTGATAACAATTTAATGGAGGAGATTTAGAAATTTTATGAATCAGGAATTATATGAACTATACAAACGGAATTTCCCTTTTGTTGTGCGTGATAAAGCAACCGTGATGCGGATTTTGAGCAATGAGGGCAACACAGTAATTGAGCGGAGAGACGGGCAGAATAAACTGATTGGCGCATCTGTTGTCAATGAAAATACGATTCTTCTGCTGTGTGTGGATGCGGAGCATCGAAACAAAGGAATCGGAACCGGTCTGCTGAACGAGTCGGAGCAGATCATTGCGGATCATGGGTATGATAAAGTTACCGTCGGGGCCGGATTTGACTATATTATGCCGGGGGTTCCCACTTCCCGGAACCGCTATAAAGCAGAAAATGTAAATTTATACCCCGAAGTTGACAGGACGGCGGAAAACTTCTTTGCGGGAAGAGGGTATGTCCATAAGTGGGACTGCGACTGCTTTGATATGCGATTCCCGCTGAGTCAGTTTAACAGGAACGAGTTAAATGTGGGAGATACTATAGAGGGGATTACCTATAGGTGGGCAGCTCCGGCGGATTTAGAAGGAACATGCGCATGTACCCAGGACGCCTTTCCTGAATTTACAGAGTATTATCGGGATGAAAGGCTGTATGGCGACAGCCATGATGCAAGAGTTTTAATTGCGGTTTCCGGCGAAGAGGTTGTGGGCACCCTGATAGTTGGGGTTGAAAGCAAAGAGGAACGCCTGGGCAGTGTGGGATGTACAACGGTCAGGTGTTCCTGCCGCGGAAAACATGTGGCGGTTAATCTCGTCACAATAGGAACCGGGTGTTTGAAAGATGCCGGTATGAGGGAGGCTTATCTGAGCTATACCTATACCGGGCTGGATCATCTGTATGGCTATGCCGGGTACAAGGTCTGCGTTTACTTCATGATGGCGGAAAAAGAAATCAACTGATCCCGCTGGACGGCAGCTTCAGTGCCCTTTGCCTTTTGGGCCAGGCCTTCCAGCTCCATCCGGCTGGCGGCGACGCGCTGCAGCTTTTCCTTGAATTCCTTCTGCTCCTGTTCGGCCTCGCGGGCTCTTCTCTCTGCCCTTGCCCGGCCCTGCAGTTTCATGGTATCTGCCATGGAACTCAGCAGTTGTTTCATATCTATTGTCTCTATAGGGGTCATGTAAGTTGTCTCCTGTCCTGTTTTTTCTGTGAAGCTTTTCAATCTATTTATCGGCATGTAAAGCTTAATTTATTTGTAAACGCAGGGAACTTTTTGTATAATTATTTTCATAAAGGCGGTTTGAAGGTGATTGTAAGAGATGAATACATTTGATATGATATATGAAGCGGTGAAAAAAATTCCGAAGGGACAGGTGGCATCCTATGGGCAGGTGGCTGCGCTGGCGGGCAGCAGGCGCTGGGCCAGGGTGGTAGGGTATGCGCTTCACGCCTGCCCGGATCCGGTTCGGATTCCCTGGCACAGGGTAGTGAAGCAGGACGGAAGCCTTGCCTTTGACAGTGCAGGCGGGGGCCGGAATCTCCAGAAGGAGCTGCTGGAAAGCGAGGGCGTCAGATTCAGGGCCGGAAAGGTTATCATGAAGGATTATCAGTGGGACACGCCCTGGATATAAAGGCTTCGGGCAGTGGCGCGGGATTGGACTGTACTGCAGCCAACGAAACAGGATATGGGAAAGAAAATGGAACACTCAAAAAGGGGAAAGCGTGTAATCGCCTGTGTTATATTTGCAATATTATTGCTGCTGTTGTGTGTGGCGGTTTTACTTGTGCTGAAAAAAATAAATATCAATCAGTATCTTGTGGCGGGGTATCCTGTGCGGGGCGTGGATGTTTCTCATTATCAGGGGGAGATTGACTGGCAGCAGTTTAAGGAGCAGGGCATTGATTTTGCGTTTATCAAGGCTACGGAAGGAAGCAGTTTTGTGGACGAGAAATATGAAGAAAATTGGGTGAATGCCAGGGAGGCGGGTCTGTATGTGGGCGCATATCATTTTTACAGTTTTGACAGTCCGGCAGCTTCCCAGGCAGAACACTTTATTTCTATAGCCGGGGACTTGAGGGGAGCCCTTCCGCCTGTGGTGGACATTGAGTATTACGGGGACAAACGGGAAAATCCGCCAAAGAAGGAGCAGGTAGTTTCCGGGCTTCAGGAGCTGCTGGATGCCCTGGAAAAGGAATACGGTGTCAAGCCCGTTATTTATACTACATACACAGTATACAACAAATATATCCGGAACGGGTTTCAGGAGTATCCCCTCTGGATTCGAAACGTGTATTATCCGCCTGTCGACATAGGAAGAGAGTGGACATTCTGGCAATATTCAGACAAGGGGAAACTCAGGGGAACCGCCGGGGAGGAAAAGTACGTGGATCTGAATGTGTTCGGGAAAGATCGGGAAGAGCTTGAAAGGATGCTGATACCATGGAAAGCGAAGGCTGGTCTGCCGGTTTTGCGCGGCAGCAAAGCAGTTCTCAGGAAGTCAGGATGAGAAGCGGCACGGTGCCGTCTTGGGAAGGAGATACAAAAGGTGGTACAGAATGATTTGACCAGGGGCAGTATGCTGAAAAACCTGATCCGGTTTTCGCTGCCTTTTCTGATATCCAGCTTTTTACAGACATTTTACGGGCTGGCGGATTTATTTTTCGTCGGTCAGTGGGGAGGAGCGGATACCATCACGGCAGTGTCTGTGGGAAGTCAGATTACGCATATGCTTACGGTTGTGATCGTAGGGCTTTCCATGGGAACCACAGTAGCCATCGGACATCTGGTGGGAGCGGGTAACAGAGAGAGGGCAGCGAAGGTCATAGGGAATACGGTGACTCTTTTCGCGCTGTTTGCCCTGGCGCTTACCGGTATCTTGATCTTGTGTCTGGATGGAGTGGTTGCAGCGGTGGCAACTCCGACGGAAGCGGTGGGACAGGCTAAAGAATATCTGCTGGTCTGTTTTATCGGCATTCCCTTCATTACGGCCTACAATGTTATAAGCAGTATTTTCCGGGGGATGGGAGACTCAAGGACGCCTATGTATTTTGTGGCGGCGGCCGGTGTCATAAACATTGTGCTGGATTACATATTGATAGGGCCGCTCGCCATGGGGGCACGGGGTGCTGCCATTGCAACGGTGGCCGCCCAGGCGTGCAGCGTCATATTGGGGCTGGTCGCCATGCTGCGCAGAAATGAGGGTATCCGGCTTGCAGGGCAGGATTTCCGCCCGGAAAAGGACACTCTGACCGGCATCCTTCGGGTGGGGATTCCCATTGCGGTTCAGGACGGGTTTATCCAGATTTCTTTCCTGGTCATCACAGCCATTGCCAACAGCCGAGGCGTGGATGTTGCCGCGGCGGTGGGAATTGTGGAAAAGCTGATCAGTTTCTTTTTCCTGGTGCCTTCGGCAATGCTGTCCTCTGTCTCCGCCATTGCATCCCAGAATGCGGGAGCGGGGAAGCATGAGCAGGCAAAAAAGGTGATGTGGTACGGATGCTGTGTAAGCGTGTGCTTTGGAGCGGTGGTGGCAGTTGCCTGTCAGTTCTGCGCGGAGGCGCTGGTGGGGCTGTTTGCGGAGGATGTGCAGGAGGTAGTCAGGCTGGGGGCGCAGTATTTGAAATCATATGTGTTTGACTGCGGAGTGGCGGGAATCCATTTTTGCTTCAGCGGATATTTCTGTGCCTATGGCAAGTCAATCCTGTCGTTTATTCACAATGTGGCCTCGGTGCTTTTGGTGCGGATTCCGGGAGCCTATCTGGCATCACTTTATTTTCCGGCATCTCTGTACCCTATGGGCTGGGCGGCTCCGGCCGGTTCGGTGCTGTCGGTGGTTATCTGCCTGGGGTTTTATGCTGCCGTCGGCAGGAAGGGTTTTGCCGTGGAAAATAAGGCAAAGTGAAAAATAAATATAAAAAATAAAATAAAACGGAGGTATTGGGATGTATAACAAGGAGGCGTGGCTGCAGCAGATTGAGCAGGTCATTGCAAAGGGGCCTTACAGGGCTGACTGGAATTCACTGTCCGCATACAGGGTGCCGGAGTGGTATAAAAATGCGAAGCTGGGCATTTTCATCCACTGGGGCATATACAGTGTTCCGGCTTTTGGAAACGAGTGGTATTCCCGGAATATGTATATTCAGGGCAGCCCGGAGTTTGAGCACCATCGAAAGACTTACGGGGAGCATAAGGATTTCGGGTATAAGGACTTTATTCCCATGTTCAAAGCGGAAAAGTTCAGCCCTGAAAACTGGGCCGAACTGTTTCAGAAAGCAGGGGCAAAGTATGTGGTTCCGGTGGCGGAACATCATGACGGGTTCCAGATGTACCGGAGTGAGATTTCAAAGTGGAATGCCGCGGAGATGGGGCCTGAGAGGGACGTGCTGGGGGAATTGTCCCAAGAAATCAATAAAAGGGGAATGGTGAACGGCGCTTCCACCCACCGTATTGAGCACTGGTTTTTCATGGGTCATGGAAAGGAATTTGAGAGCGATATTACTGAGGAAGAGCAGGAGGGAGATTTTTACTGGCCTGCCATGCCCGAGAGAGATCACTATGACCTGTTCAGCGAGCCTGCACCCACCCAAGCGTTTCTGGAGGACTGGATGATAAGAACCTGTGAACTGATAGACAGGTATCGGGTTAAGGTTCTGTACTTTGACTGGTGGATACAGCACCGGAGCGCAAAGCCTTATCTGCAGAAGATTGCGGCGTATTACTACAACAGGGCCGCAGAATGGGGCGAGGAGGTTGTCATCTGTTATAAGCATGACGCCTTTATGTTCGGTACTGCGCTGGTGGATATTGAGCGGGGACAGTTTGCGGAGACTCAGCCCTTTTATTGGCAGACGGATACCGCTATCGCTAAGAATTCATGGTGTTATACGGAAAACAATGACTTTAAAAAGGCCAAGGACATTTTGTGCGACCTTGTGGACATTGTCAGCAAGAACGGCAACCTGCTGTTGAACGTAGGGCCGAAGGCGGACGGAACCATTTCTGACGAGGACAGAGCGGTTCTGCTGGAGATCGGAGACTGGATGGAGAAGAACGGGGAGGCTGTCTATGGCAGCAGACCCTGGCGGATCGCGGCAGAGGGTCCCACAAAGGTGGAGGAAGGTCAGTTTACCGACGGTAAGGACAAGGTATTTACATCCGAGGATTTCCGATTTACCGTAAAGGGAGACAGTCTGTATGCTATCTGTCTGCATTATCCGGAGAACGGCAGGGTGACGGTGAGGGCTCTGGGTGAGCAGGATGCGTCTCATCTGCCGAAATTTCATGGTATTATCAAGAATGTTGAAGTGCTGGGTTTTGAAGAACAGCCTGTGTGGAACCGTGACGGTGAGGGACTGCATATTGAAACGAAGACAGTGAGCAGTGACAAGCCGGTGGCATTTAAAGTTACGTTGGCTTAGACATAGGTGATCAGCCTGAAGCGGAAACGAAAAAGTGGGTCTGAGGACGAGGAGGACAGTATGCGTTTTTTAGCGACGGAAGAAAATGTAAGGGTTACGGGAAGAACATTGTTTGTGGAGGGAACGCGGCACCTGGGGTTCTCCGGCAGCAGTATTTCCTTTTCCTTTGTGGGGAAGAGGGCAGAGGCCTCTATCTGGAGCAATGCAAATGACTGGGGCGAGGGCAGCGATGTGCTGCGAGGGCGCATTGCGGTTTACATTGACGGAGAGGAGGAGCCGATAAAGCGAATCTGCCTGGATAAGGAGGAGGCTGTCTATACCCTCTATGAGAGTGAGGAGGAGAAGCCGGTTACGATCACTGTGATAAAATATTCAGAGGCGGCTTTCGGAAAGTGCGGCATTCACTATCTTGAGATTGACACGGATAAGCTGATGGCGCCGCCTGCTCACAAGCAGAGGAGAATGGAAATCGTTGGGGATTCAATCACCTGCGGATACGGAGTGGAGGCGGAGAATGAGCTGCAGCCCTTCCACACAGCCACCGAGAATCCTGCCAAATCCTATTCCCTGTTGACGGCAAAAGCGCTGGATGCGGAGGCGAATCTGATTTCCTGGAGCGGCAACGGTATTATCTCAGGTTATGTGGAGGAGACAGCCACAGAGCCGTCGGATGGCTGTCTGATGCCGAAGATTTATGAATATACGGATATTTCCTGCTCAGAAAAGCTTTTCGGAGAGGACGAGGAAAAGTGGGAGAAGTGGGACTTCAGCAGATTTGTGCCGGATATCATATTGGTGAACCTGGGCACCAACGACTGCAGCTGGTGTAAGGATATTCAGGAGAGAAAGGATAATTACCGGGATCAATACGTGGAGTTTCTGAAGGCAATCAGGGGGCACAATCCCGGGGCTCAGATTTTGTGTATGCTGGGAACAATGGATCAGCGAGTGTTGAAGGAGCTGGAGGAGGCTGTCAGGATTTTTTCGGAGACAGAGAAGGATAATGCCGTTCATTTCCTTTCTCTGCCGCCTCAGAATCCTGAGGATGGCTATGGGGCGGACTGGCATCCCTGTCCCCTGACCCAGAGAATGACGGCGGAGATTGTGACAGCGGAGGTCAGGCGCATCATGGGTTGGTAAGATGGAAAGGAAATTCGGTCATGACGATATATTTGATGAGGCACGGGGAGACAGACTGGAACAGAATCGGAAGGCTTCAGGGGCAGAGCGACATTCCCCTGAATGAATTCGGAATTGAACTGGCGGAGAAGACAGCGGAGGGATTGAAGGATGTACGATTTGACGCTGCTTTCAGTTCTCCCCTGCAGCGGGCGATGGTGACGGCCCGAATTGTAATCGGAGAACGAGACGTGGCTGTGGAGACGGATGACCGCCTGAAGGAGATTCACTTCGGCGCTTACGAGGGCAAAAGCTTCGGAGCCGGGCAGCCGGACGGAGAGCATCCCCTTGCCCGGCCGGAGTCCTATATCCCCGCAGGCGGCGGTGAATCCATCAGGGAGGCAAAGGCCAGGGCAAAGGCCTTTCTGGAAGACAGGCTTCTGCCCATGGAGGGCAAAGCCGACAGGGTTCTTATTGTGGCTCACGGGGCTATCAACCGCTGTATCTTGAATACGATTTCAGGCATACCGGACAGGGATTTCTGGAAAATCAGCCTGCCAAACTGTGCCGTTTCCGTCCTTTCCCTGGAAGGGGGACAGTTTCGGGTTCTGGAGGAGAGCAAAGTATACTATGACAGCAATATTTGACACGCATGCCCATTATGATGACGAGGCATTTGACCAGGACAGGGAGGCACTGCTGGGGAATTTGCCAAAAAACGGCATAGCAATGGTGGTGAATGTGGGATCCAGCCTTGAGTCATGCAGACGAACCATTGAATTGATGGGCAGATATGATTACATTTACGGGGCAATCGGCATCCATCCCAGCGACACAGGAGAGCTGGACGAGGAGTCCTTTGCCTGGCTGAGGCAGCAGTATCAGCTGGAAAAATGTGTGGCAGTGGGGGAAATCGGGCTGGATTATTACTGGAATGAACCCGAAAGGGAGATTCAGCAGAAGTGGTTCAGGCGGCAGCTTAATCTGGCGCGGGAGGTGAAAAAGCCGGTCATTATCCATTCCAGGGATGCGGCAAAGGATACCATTGATATTTTGACAGAGGAGAGGGCAGAGGAGCTTGGCGGTGTCATCCACTGCTATTCCTATACAAAGGAGACGGCAAAAACCTTTTTGGACATGGGCTTTTTTATTGGTATCGGCGGAGTGCTGACCTTTAAAAATGCAAGAAAGCTGAAAGAGGCGGTGGAGTATATCCCGCTGGAGCGCATAGTGCTGGAGACGGACTGCCCGTATCTGGCACCGGAGCCGAACCGGGGGAAGCGGAACAGCTCTCTGAACATTCCGTATGTGGTATCTGCTCTGGCACAGATTAAGGGCGTGGATGAGGAGACCGTGCGGCAGGCGGCATGGGAAAATGCACACGAGCTGTATCGGCTCTAATTTGCCGGCGAGGGCAGGCGGAGCAGAGATGCGGTGAAAAGGTTTGGGTGGAATCAGGGAAGTGGGAAACCGGAGGCGGAAAAGGAGGTATAAAATTGGGATTTTCGCAGTCTGACATCAGGAGAAATGAATGTATGCTGACCGGAAAGTTCGGAGGGAAAGGCTATGACTGGTGGTGGCATTCCTTCACGGGCAGGAACCGGGATACGGGTGAGGAGAAATCTTTTTTCATTGAATTTTTCCTCTGTAACCCTGACAGAGGGGAGAAAGAGCCGGTTCTGGGCCAGTTGCCGGAGAACAAAGAAAAAGGGCGTAAACCCTCTTACCTTATGGTAAAGGCAGGAGCATGGGGAGAGGATGGTGCACAGCTCCACAGATTTTTCGGCTGGGAAGAACTGAACCTGAAGGGAAAGGCACCTTTTGCTCTGGCGGCGGAGGACTGTTATCTGTCGGAGACAGCCACCAGAGGGCGCGTCAGTGTCAGCCGGGCCGAAGCAGAGGCTCATCCCGAGTACATGTGCCAGGCGGGGAAAATGTCCTGGAAGCTGAAAATTGAGAAGAAGATTGCCTTTAACGTGGGTTACGGCGCAGGAAAGCTGTTTCGTGAACTGAAGGCTTTTGAAATGTACTGGCATGCAGAGGGCATGAAGACGGCTTACAGCGGTATTGTGAACTGGAATGGGGAGATATACGACGTGTGTCCTGAAAATTGCTGGGGCTACGCGGACAAGAACTGGGGCAGCAACTTTACGACGCCCTGGGTGTGGCTTTCTTCCAACAACATGGTCAGCAGGCTCACGGGAAAGAAGCTGAACAACAGTGTCTTTGACATTGGCGGCGGGAAACCGAAGGTGTTCGGTATTCCTTTGGAGAGAAAGCTGCTGGGCGCATTCTATTACGAGGGAAAGGAATACGAGTTTAACTTCTCCAAATTCTGGACGCTTCCGAAGACAAGGTTTCGGTGTATTGAAACCCGGGACAGCATAGTGTGGCAGGTAAAGCAGGAGAGCCACAGGGCGGTGATGCTCACGGAAGTCCGCTGTAAAAAGAAGGATATGCTGCTGGTGAACTACGAAGCGCCCGATGGCAGTAAGCGGCATAACAGACTTTGGAACGGCGGAACCGGAACGGGGCGCATCAGACTGTATAAAAAAGAAGGAATTTACCACACACTGATAGATGACATAAGTGTCAGGAATATAGGGTGCGAGTTCGGAGAATTTGAGTAACAGTTCAGCCATGCAGAATTAATTGCGAAATTTGTACATGTGAGCTTGCTCACACTGGGAGCTTGCTCACTAAGGACAAATTGTGCAAATAATTCTATAGGGCGAACGCCCGACATGAAATAAATTGCCGGTGACCGGCAATTTATGAATGGCATGGCTGAGCTGCTATAAAATATATAAATATCAGAAGGGGGATATTGGGATGAGCGGATTTACGAGGAATCAACTGATACACGGGGGAGATTATAATCCGGAACAGTGGCTGGACAGCCCGGAGATTTTGGAGCAGGACATTGCCTTTTTCAAAAAGGCAAAGATAAACGAGGTATCCCTGGGTATTTTTTCCTGGGCCATGCTGGAGCCGGAAGAGGGGAAATTCGACTTTGGCTGGATGGAAGACATCGTAAACCGGCTGTATGAAAACGGCATAAATGTTATCATGGCAACGCCGTCCGGGGCAAGGCCCAAGTGGCTGGCGGACAAGTATCCCGAGGTACTCAGGGTTGCGCCTGACAGGAGGCGGAATCTCTTTGGCGGACGCCACAACCACTGCTATTCATCTCCCGTATATCGGGAAAAGGTGGGTATTATCAACCGGAAGCTGGCGGAACGCTTCGGCTCCTACCCCGGGGTGCTGGGGTGGCACATCTCCAATGAAATAGGAGGAGAATGTCATTGCGATTACTGTCAGGACGCTTTCAGAGGGTGGCTGCGGGAAAGGTACGGAACCATAGAGGAGTTAAACCGGGCCTGGGCCACCACATTTTGGAGTCACCGTTATCAATCTTTTGAACAGATAGAGAGCCCTTCTCCCATAGGAGAATGTGATCTCCATGGGCTGAAACTGGACTGGAGGCGGTTTGTGACTGATCAGACCGTTGATTTTGTGAAGGTGGAAGTGCAGGCGCTCCGGGACGGGGGCTCCGCGCTGCCTATAACCACCAACATGATGTATTTCTATGGCGGATTGAATTATCACAAATTTGCGGAGGTAATTGACACGGCTTCATGGGACAATTACCCGCTGTGGCATAAGCAGCCGGAGCCGGAGACTGCCGCGGAGGTTGCCGTTTATTATGATATTATGCGCGGTATATGCAGGAAGCCCTTTCTGCTGATGGAGTCATGTCCTTCCTCCACCAACTGGCAGAGCGTCAGCAAGCTGAAGAAGCCGGGAATGCTCCTGGCGGCCTCACTGCAGGCGGTGGCTCACGGTTCGGACAGCGTACAGTATTTTCAGATGCGCCAGAGCCGGGGAGCCAACGAGAAATTTCACGGTGCGGTGATAGACCACTACGGCGGGGAGGATACCAGAGTATTCAGAGAAGTGACCCAGGTGGGGGAGGCGCTGGAAATTCTTTCCGAACTGACGGGCAGCGGGGTGAAAGCCCAGGCGGCAGTGATCTATGACTGGGAGAGCAGATGGGCCATGGAGGATGCTCAGGGGCCCCGCAATAAGGGTCTGTATTATCATGAGGCTGTGACAAAGATCCACAAGGGCTTTCGAAGAATCGGTCTGAACGTGGACATGCCGGATATGGAGCAGGATCTGGAGGGTTATGCCGTTGTGGCCGTGCCCATGGGCTATATGTTCAGGAAGGGCTTTGGAGAAAAGCTGAAAAAATATGTTGAGCAGGGCGGCTATCTGATCCTCACCTATTGGTCCGGCATTGTGGATGATACGGATCTGTGTTTTCTGGGAGGAACGCCTCATGAACTGATGGATGTCTGCGGTGTCAGGAGTGCTGAGATAGACGGCCTGTATGACTGGGAGACCAACAGCGGAGCTGCAGTGCCGGGAAATTCCCTGGGAATGACAGGGGAATACAGGTGCCGCAATCTGTGTGATCTGGTGCAGCTGCGGGGAGCGGAGGAAGTGCTGCGGTACGGCAGTGATTTTTACGCAGGGCAGCCTGCGCTGACGGCACACAGTTACGGAAAGGGAATGGCTTACTATGTGTGCGCGGATTTTGAAGAGGATTTTTACAACGATTTGTGCCGCAAGGTATCGGAGGCTGCAGGCGTTAAGTCTCTGTGGGTTAATCTGCCGGAGGGAGTGGAACTGAGTACCCGTCAGGACGAGAAGGCGGAATATCTCTTTATACAGAATTTTAATCCGTCTGCTGTGGAGTGGGATGAAGTGCCGGAACAGTGGCAGCAGATTTACGGAGAGGTATCGGAAAAACTGCCCGGCTTCGGGACGAAGGTGTATAAAAGGGCTCTGTAGAATGGCTTACGGCTTTTGCTCACAGCAGGGACTGCATCATGGAGGTTAGCATGAGAAAATTGATCAACGAAACAGGTATTGACCTGGGGGTCTGCTATTATCCCGAACATTGGGACAGGGCACTCTGGGCGGAGGATTTAGACAGGATGCTGGAGGCGGGCATAGGGACGGTGCGTATTGCTGAGTTTGCCTGGAGCCTTATTGAACCCAGGGAGGGTGAGTACACCTATGAATTTTTTGACAGTTTCCTTGATCTGGCTCAACAGAAAGGTATGCAGGTTATTTTCTGCACGCCCACGGCAACGCCCCCCGCGTGGCTGACGGAAAAATATCCTGAGGTGCTGAACGCGGATATGGATGGGCACCTGTACCGCCATGGCTCACGGCGGCATTATAATTACAATTCTCCGGTTTATCGGGAGAAAACAAGGAATATTGTGGAAAAGTCCGCGTCCCATTACGGCAGCCATCCTGCCATTGTGGGGTGGCAGCTGGACAACGAGTTTAACTGTGAGAATGACAACTTTTTTTCTGACAGCGATACGGCGGCCTTTCGCAGATTTCTTCAGGAGAGATATCAGACGCTGGAGGCTCTGAATGAGGCATGGGGAACTGTGTTCTGGAATCAGACCTACACGGAGTGGGAGGAAATCTATGTGCCAAGAAGAACCAACACAAATTCCGTAAATCCCCATCAGGTGCTGGATTACTACCGTTTTGTATCCGACAGTGTAAACAGCTATGCGAAGCTGCAGGCGGATATTGTCAGGAAGTACAAAAAGCCGGAAGATTTTATCACCACCAACGGTATGTTTTCCAATATTGATTATCAGCGCATGGTTCGGGAAAGCCTGGATGTGCTGACCTATGACTCCTATCCTGATTTCGGGTATGCTCTGGACGGGTACAATTCTGCGGACCCCATGAAGGACAGATGGTGGAGCCGGAATCTGGCGGAGGTTCGGGCGGTGTCTCCGAACTTCGGCATCATGGAGCAGCAGAGCGGAGCCAACGGCTGGAATACCCGCATGGAAGCCCCCAGTCCCAGGCCGGGACAGCTGACTCTCTGGACCATGCAGAGCATTGCCCATGGGGCGGATTACATCAGCTATTTTCGCTGGCGTACCTGTACCTTCGGAACGGAAATCTATTGGCATGGAATTCTGGATTATTCCGGCAGGGAAAACAGGCGGCTCCGTGAGGTAAGGGAGGTCAGTGAAAAGCTGAAGTTCCTGCAGGAAATTGCGGGGGCAAAGTATGTGGCGAAGGTGGGTATTGTAAAGGATTATGACAACATCTGGGATGCCCGGCAGGACAGATGGCACAGCAGGGTGGACTCCGTCAGTCAGGATGCCCTTTTTGTGGTCCTCCAGCAGACCCACACCCCTTTCGATTATGTCTATATGGAGAATCATATGGATTCTGAGAGCCTGAAACAGTACGATGTGCTGTTTTATCCCCATGCCTGCATTCTGACGGAGGAGCGCATGAAGGTTCTGGAGGATTATGTGGCTGCAGGCGGAAAGCTTGTCATGGGCTGCCGCACAGGATATAAGGATTTGAGCGGAAGGTGCGTCATGGATTATCTGCCGGGTTTGGCGGCGAAGCTGACGGGGACGGACATCCCGGAATATTCCTTTGTGGCACCGGACGAGAGGCCTGTTACCGTGGAGTGGGAGGGCACCAAGTTCGAAGCGGCGGTCTTCAATGATCTGCTTGCGTCAGCAGGAGACAGCGCGCAGGTTCTGGGTACATACACCGCCGGTTCTTATGCCGATACTCCTGCCCTGATACGGAACCGTTTCGGCAGGGGCGAGGCATATTATTTCGGCGGAGCGTTTGCGGAGGATACAGTGAGAGTCTTTCTGGAGAAGCTGGGTGTTGCAGAGCCCTTCGGGGATATTATTTCCCTGCCGGAGGGATGCGAGCTTGCCCTGCGGGAGAAGGATGGCAGGCGCTACCTGTTTGTGCTGAATTATAAAGCGGAGCAGGCGGAAATAGAGCTTAAGGCAAAGCTGTATGACCTTTTCAATCACCGGGAGGAGGCGGGTCGGCAGACGCTGGAAAAATACGGCGTCAGAGTATACCGTATCGGCATTTGAAATGATGCTTTTATCGGGAATGCAAGGAGGGATTTTTATGCTGGGAAATAAGCGAATCGTGCCGCCGGGTCTGGAAGAATGCCGATATCTGTGAGGCAGCTGAAGAAATAGAATGATAACAAGCCTGGGAGGGACATTTTGATGAAGCAGCTGAAAGAATATGATTTTCTGCGCAAACTTTATCGCAGAAGCATAAAGAAATTTAAAATACCGTTTTTTGTAAGCCTGCTGATTTTCACTTTGGGATTTGCATCTTTTGCGATAGATGATTTTCCGTTTGAGTTGTCACTTGCCATGATAGGAATGATCTTTCTGGCATTATTATTCGGACTTTTGTGGCTGATCTCCGGCATAAGAACAAAAATGCAATTAAAGAACTTCTCAGGCCATCAGCTTGACAGGATGAACAGAGAGGCGGCTTCCTGTGCGGTGTGTGACGGAATATTCGTTACCAGTCAGGCGGTGATCAGGATCAAAGTCGGACTGGAATTTGTGCCAATGGCAACTTTATTGTGGGTGTATATAATCGTTACAATCAACAAGCTGGAGGGATTGATTCCGCTCTATAAGGAAACGATGCTGTATTTTGCGGGCAGAGATCATAAACAGCGCGGATTTAGGATTAAAAATAACCAGAAGGCTTACGATTTTGTACAGACAGAACTGTTGAAATACCGTCAGGATATCGTTTTTGGCTATGAAGGCGGTATGGAGGATATTTATAAGAACGATATAAACCGAATGATTGCCTTTAGTCTGGAATGTGAAGAGAAACGGAAGAAAGAAACGGAGTAAATATCATGAATACAGATTATTTGGATACCTTGCCGGAAATAAAAAACAAATTTAAGGTCAGCCTGCAGCCGGGGGAAAAGGTCATATTTACGGCAAAACCATGGGGCTTTTCTACAGAATCAGGAAAGCTGCTTGGTGCAGATGATTCGCGTATCACTATGACAAACCGAAGAATTATCGCTGATAACGGCCGGGGCATCTGGACAACGGACATTTCGGAGGATGTTGTAGACATGCGCAGGAGGGAGAGCGGTAAATTCCTGACCAAAGAATTGTATATACTGGTCACGCTGAATAAAGAATGTACCTATGGGATTGGCATCCAAAAGTTAAACGGTTATAAATTCCATTTCCGTAAGAAAGATATGGCGGCGTTTGAGGAGATCATCAGACACATGGCATGAGAATCAAAATTTTACAGAGGAATTGAGTCTATGACAAAAATTTTATTGGTGGAAGACGACAAAAGCATTGTCGCCAACCTTACGGAGTTTTTGACTGCAGAAGGGTATGATGTGAAAAGTGCTTCCGGGCAGGAGGCTGCTTTGAAGTTTTTGGAGAGTGAACAGGCTGACCTTGTGCTGCTGGACATTTCCCTGTCTGACGGCAACGGTTTTGCCGTCTGTTCTGCGGTTAAGTCCCTTTATGGCATTCCGGTTATCTTTCTGACGGCATCCGGCGACGAATACAGTACGGTCACGGGATTCGAACTGGGTGCGGATGATTATATACCCAAGCCCTTCAGGCCGAGAGAGCTTGTGACGAGGATTAAGAATATTCTCCGCCTTACCGGAGGCGCAGGCT